>DYRQ01000123.1 GCA_020718645.1 Verrucomicrobium spinosum | reverse complement strand
TGCAGGTGGTAAGAACGCGACGCTTTCTACATCCCATCGCGTGCTATTGCAAAATCTGGGTTCAACTGTGACAACACTCTTGGACTCAGTGAAAAAGCTGTGGGGTGATTAGCCGCCGACTGCGGTATATTGTTTGAGCCCGCGACCCCAGAGCCACCGGGCGAAACCGAACAGGACCACGATCCAGATAGCTTGCACGCAGAAACCCCTAGCTATTTCTTCTGCGCCCAGCCGCCCGCAAAAAATAGCCGTCGGAAAATAATATTCGTAGGCAAAGGGTAACAGCATGGCGGTTTGGTAGAGCCAGGGTGGGAGCAGGTCGAGAGGGAAAACATGGCCGCCCAACATATACTCGAGGCCATACACGATGAAGATAATGGTGCCCACTTCCAGCAGCCAGAATGCGGAGAGTCCCGTGCAGATAGCGATGCCGAACTGGATCATCGCCGAGCCTAGTGCTGCGAGCAGCGCCAGCATCCACCCCTCGGCGGTGGTCGGCGCGATGAGATGCCCGTGCAAGAGCACTACGACAGCGATGACAGGCAAGGCGGTGCTGGCTGCATAGACCATTCGGCCCGAACAAAAAAGCGCCAGACGATAAAACAGGTAATTCACCGGTTTGAGCAGGACTTGGTTGATAAAACCCTCACGGATATCTGAGGCGATCTGGAAATCGTCCTCCGTGGGCGAGGTCATCGCGTCGAGCACCAGCAGCGCGACGAAATAGGTGAGCATGAGCGAGAAGTCGTAGCCTGCGACACTCTTGTTGCTTTCGAATACCGCTCCCCAGAAAAAGTAGGTGCCCGCCAATGGAGCAAAGGAAAAGAGACAGCGCAGTAAAAAATTCCAGCGATAGACGAGGGCGTTTTGCAGACCCGTGGTGCAGACATGCCAGTAAGTCGTCAGCACGAAGACTCCTCCGATCCACGGGCAACAGCCGTGGCCAATGCGGCGGCTTGGCGGGCTAAGTCGGGGCGGTGGGTGCGCAGGATGGTGGCCCCGTGCCAGAGGGCGAGTGTCTCGGCAGCTACGCTCCCTCCATCGCGCTCGTGCTCAGGAGTGGCCGTCACTTTTCCGATAAAAGATTTGCGCGAGATACCGGCCAGCACGGGGCGTCCGAGACGGGTGAGTGTGGGCAACCCCAGAAGCAGGTCGCGGTTGTGACGCCAGGTTTTTCCGAAACCGAAACCGGGGTCGAGCACGACTCTTTCCTGAGCTACCCCAGCTTCAGCCAGGCGATGCAGACCATGGTCGAGCAGACTGGATACCTCGGCTACTACATCGTGGTAGCGAGGGTTTAGTTGCATGGTTTTGGGAGAGCCTTGGGAGTGCATGAGCACATATCCGCAGCGGTGTGAGACCAGCAGGGAGAGCATGGCGGGATCCGTGCAGCCGCCGACATCATTAATGATCGTAGCGCCTTCGTTGAGGGCGGCACGGGCCACGCTAGGCTTGACGGTATCAATCGAAAGAGGAACACGGCAGGAGGTCGCTAGACGGTGCAACACGGGGAGCACGCGGCGGAGTTCTTCCTCCTCGGGCACGGGATCGGAGTCAGGCCGGGTGGATTCCCCGCCGATGTCTATGATGTCAGCGCCGTGTGCCACCATCTCGAGCGCCCTTGCCTCAGCGACAGCAGGTTCTAGGTGAGAGCCAGCGTCGGAAAAAGAGTCGGGGGTGACATTCAGTATCCCCATGACCACAGGCCTGCGAACTGGGAAAAAGCGGACGGAGCCGCAGTCCCAGACCTGCTCGGGTGAGGTCTCGGGAATCATGTGCAACCTCAGTGTATCACGAGACGGAGGCCAATCGCTGAGAGACTTCCATTTCTTTGGTTGGCATGCTCTCCCCTTCTCCATCGGTCACGGGTTGCAGGTAGTTGCCCGCGAAATCGCGATAGAAGCAGCTTGCCGCTTTGGTGTGGCAAGCGCCATCGCCGAGCTGTTCGACTTGGTAGATGATCGAGTCGCCATCGCAATCAATGAGGATGTTCTTGATGATTTGGACATCGCCCGAAGTCTCGCCTTTTTTCCAGCGTTTTTTTCTGGAGGTAGAATAATAGACCGCCTCACCCGTGCGCAGGGTCTCTTCGTAACCAGCTTCGTCCACGAAACCTTGCATGAGGATTTTTCCAGAGAGATGATCTTGGGCGATGGCAACACAGAAGCCGCCGCGCTTTGCAAAATTTGGCCACATTACTTTCATAGTATTTTCGATGGAATAGGCTCTTGCTGTCTGGCCTCAAGAACCAAAAAGCCGAGGCCGCGTCTTTTGGCGGCTCGGCTTGCTGGCGTGCTGCTGGGCAGACGCAGTTTTATTTTTTAGTTTTTTCCCAGTCGTCGAGGAATTTTTTCAGACCGATGTCGGTCAAGGGGTGGGAGAGGAGCTGCATCAGCACCGAGAAGGGAGCCGTGATGACATCGCTACCGATTTTGGCGGCTTCCATGAAGTGCATGGGGCTGCGGGCGGAGGCGGTGAGGATCTGGGTTTCGATAGCGTAGTTATCGTAGATGGTGCGGATGTCCTCGATCAGGTTCATGCCGGGGGCGGAGATGTCATCGAGACGACCCACGAACGGGCTGATGTAGGTGGCTCCGGCTTTGGCGGACAACAGGGCTTGAGGCGCGGAGAAGCAGAGGGTGACATTGGTCTTGATACCCTCTTGGCTGAAGATGCGCACGGCTTTGAGACCCTCGGGAATGAGGGGGACTTTGACCACGATATTGTGGTGTATGCCAGCCAGTTCACGCCCCTCTTTCAAGATGCCCTCGGCGTGGGTGGAAATCACCTCGGCGCTGATGGGGCCGTCCACGATGGCCAAAATCTCATCGAGAAGTTGGCGGAAGGGTTTGCCGCTTTTGGCGACGAGGCTGGGGTTGGTGGTGACTCCGTCCACCAGGCCCAAGGCGCAGGCTTCGCGGATTTCGTCGGTGTTACCCGAATCAATAAAGATTTTCATATGGTCAGACTCCTATGGTTTTCCGAATGGGCTCGAGAATTTCGTCGGCCAGCGCGTCGAGCCCTATCCCGTCGCGGCTTTCCAATAACAACCTGATTTTGGGCTCAGTCCCCGAATAGCGCAAGACAACTCTTCCGAGATCGCCAAGTTGTTGGCGGGCTTTGCCCAAGGCCTCAGAGGCGCCGGGGATATTGTCAATCGGCACCCGTTCACGAACCTTGAGGTTGACCTGTTTCTGCGGGTAGGTGCGCATGATATTGCGCAGCTCGCTCAAGGGTTTGCCTGTCATGACCATGACCTGCAAGACTTGCAGGGCACTGATAATGCCATCGCCCGTGGTGGTGAAATCGCGGAAAATCATGTGGCCGCTCTGCTCGCCGCCGACATTGTAGTCGCCCTTCATCATCTCCTCGATGACATAGCGATCTCCGACAGAGGTGCGGATGACCCTGCCACCGCGTTCGCGCAGGCACTCGTCCAGACCCATGTTGCTCATGATCGTGGCGACCAGTGTGTTGTCGCGGAGGATGCCTCGCCTGATATAATCATCGGCCACCAGAGCCAGGATCTCATCGCCATCTACGATATTGCCTTTCTCGTCGCACAGGATGACGCGGTCGGCATCGCCGTCGTGGCTGATGCCGATGTGAGCGCCTGATTCACGGACGAGTTTCTGGATTTCTGCCGGGTAAGTGCTGCCGCAATCGGCGTTAATGTTGGTGCCGTCCGGGTCGTTGTGAGCCACGCGGATGTCGGCGCCCAATTCGCGGAGGATGCAGGGGGTGGACTTGTAGCCTGCCCCGTTGGCGCAATCCACGGCGATCTTCATGCCGCTGAGATCCACTCCAGAGGGAAACGAGCGTTTGGCAAACTCGATATAACGCCCGAGTGCGTCATCAATGCGCTTGGCTTTGCCGATAGCATCGGCGGTAGGGCGCACGGAATCAATCTCGCCGCTGAAGACCAGTTCCTCGATGCGTTGCTCGATGGTGTCATCGAGTTTATATCCGTCGGAGCGGAAAAATTTGATACCATTATCGGCATATTCGTTGTGCGAAGCGGTGATGACCACACCGGCATCGGCGCGCAGGGAGCGGGTGATGTAAGCGACGCCGGGTGACGGTAGCGGGCCGATCAAAAGGGCATCCACACCGAAAGAAGTCACCCCGGCGACCATCGCATTCTCGAGCATGTAGCCGGAGAGGCGCGTATCCTTGCCGATGACGATGCGGTGGCGGCGTTTGTTATCGTTGCGGAAAACATGGGCGGCAGCGCGCCCGAGTTTGAGGGCGATCTCCGCCGTCATGGGGTAGATGTTCGCAACACCCCTGACCCCGTCCGTGCCAAAGAGTTTTTGGCTGTTGTTCTCTCCGTTTTTCATGTGCATTCGCAAAAGTGTGCCTTATATGGCTTTCCTATTCACACCATCCAGATGGACAGAGAGCAAGACAAAACGGGAGAAAGAAGCAGGGCCGAAACCGGACCCGCCCGTGCTGCTGCTGGTCCACCACGAATATTTTACGCGATCGCCATTCTCTGGCTAGCACTCGATCTGTGGACCAAACAGTTGGCGCTCGTCCATTTGAAGGGACATTCATCAACCGTGATTTTCCCGGATTTTTTTTCGCTCACCTTCTCCACCAACACGGGGGCGGCCTTCGGTCTGTTTGCTGATCAGCCCTTGCTTCTGGCGGCGACCACCACGCTGCTGCTGGCGTGGATGGTGTGGCTAGCCAAGGATTTTGATTGGCGTAATCCTCTGGTGGCGTTGGGAGGCGCGCTGACAGCGGGAGGGGCGGCGGGCAACCTGCACGACCGGTTTGTCCATGGATGCGTAGTGGATTTTCTCGATTTCGTTTTGTGGGGTTGGCACTACCCTACTTTCAACATCGCCGATACTGGTATTTGCGTGGGACTGGCCTTGGTGGCGTTGGCGGAGTGGAAAAAAATAGGGAGGCACACATGAACGAGATTCAACAGGAAATACTGGCACTGAAAAAAACGCGCAACGCCGTCATCCTCGCGCACAATTACCAGACCGCCGACATTCAGGAAATTGCTGATCATGTGGGGGATTCCCTCGGCCTCGCCTACAAAGCGCGGGATGCCCAGGCGGACATCATCCTCTTCTGCGGCGTTCATTTCATGGCTGAAACAGCCAAGATCGTGAACCCCTCGCGCACCGTGCTGATACCGGACATGGACGCAGGGTGTTCCTTGGCCGACTCCTGTCCTGCGGAGGAACTGGGCGCATTTTTGCGGGAGCATGCCGATAAAAATTATTATGTCGTGGCCTACATTAATTGCAGTGCAGAGGTCAAAGCCCTGAGCGATGTGATCTGCACCTCGGGTAATGCCATGAACATCGTCTCAAAAGTGCCCGCTGACAGGAATATCCTCTTCGTGCCGGATGCCAACCTCGGCGAGTGGGTGCAGCAGAAGTCGGGTAGATCCATGCAACTCTGGGAGGGGAGCTGCTATGTTCACATGGAGTTTACCCACGAGAGTATCTTACGCATGCGGGATCTGCACCCGGGCACTCCTGTGGTGGCCCACCCCGAATGCACTCGCGCTGTGCGGATGCTGGCTGACGAAGTGTGCAGCACCGAAAAGATGATTGGCTACTGCCGCGAGCATCCGTCTGATCAATTTATCATCGTGACCGAATCGGGCATGTTGCACCGACTGCGCCGCGAGGTGCCTGGCAAGACCTTTCTCGCAGGTCCTACGGACACCTGTTCCTGCTCGGATTGCCGCTACATGAAACTCAACACCCTGGAGAAAGTTCGCGACGCCCTGCTCTCCAACACCCCAGAACTGGTGCTATCCGAAGAGGTTCGTGCGAAGGCGCTGACTCCCATCCAACGCATGCTGGAGTGGAGCCTGTGAGGCCATCTGACGATGGGGTTCATATTGACAGAATTCTGTCCATGTGCGTTATTGAATCATGCAGACGATTAACTATACCGATGCAAGAAACCAATTGGCAGGGCTCATGGAGACTGTCTCTCGGGATCGGGAACCCATCACCATCACCCGGAATGGCACTGGTAAAGTGGTGTTGCTAGCCATTGAGGAATACGAGGCGATGGAAACGACCCTCCACCTGCTATCCACGAAGGCTAATGCAACTCAGATTCAGCAAAGTCTGTCCGACTACACCGCAGGCAATTTCCTAACCGGCGAATTATGCGGCTAACATGGTTGCCCAACGGTTGGAAAGATTACCTCTATTGGCAGGACAACGACCGTAAAACCCTCCAGCGGGTGAACGAACTGATCCGGGACACCTTACGCAACCCTCTTTCTGGCATTGGCAAACCGGAGCCACTCAAGAACAATTTAAAGGGTTGGTGGTCTAGGCGGATCACCCAAGAGCATCGGCTCATTTACAAAGTGGAAGGCGACAGCCTCATCATCATGCAGTGCAGGTTTCACTACGATGACTAAATA
>DYRQ01000006.1 GCA_020718645.1 Verrucomicrobium spinosum | reverse complement strand
AAGCCGGCTATCGGATTCGAACCGATGACCGACGGTTTACAAAACCGTTGCTCTACCACTGAGCTAAGCCGGCGGGGCTAGCCTCATAAACTAGATGAAAGGGGCTGTTCGTAAATAAAAAAACGCAACCCGTTTTTGTGTGCCCTCCTTTTTTGGTGCGATCAAGGAAGTTCTATGGGCTCATTTCCCGGTCAGAGGATTCTAGCCATTGTTGTGAGCCCCTATCCTGCCTGGGGAGAGTCTGGCTGTGGGTTCAAATTAGTCTGGAGTAAGATTTGGAATCTCTTCCTCCACCCAAGGTGGATCTGCAAGGGAAAAGTTCCATGAGCATGCCATGCTGCAGAGCTTTTCGGAATTGGTGTCTGTGGGGCTGTTCGTCCAACGGGGGGGGATAATAGACTTTGTCTCATAATTAAAATAATACAGAATCGGTAGTTTCACCTGTTTCTCGGTATCTCGGACAAGGTTGGCAGGTGATTACTTCCTGCGCCTAGAGACATGGGGGTAGTGGGGCGGGAGATTACAGTTTTTCCGTGGGAATACTTACTTTCATCAGCGCCTGACTTTGATGGTTTGTTTGATTCGAGATAAAAAGAGTTGACTTACGCTAAGTCCGGCGCGACAACCGCGACATATGATTCAAAGCCCATTATTGAATTTGTCAGCCGCTGAGTTTCAGCGGATACAAACATTAAAAGATAAAATCGCATCGCTCGAAAAGGAGCTGATCGCCATACTCAGCAAATTCGGCGCTGCAGCAAAGAGTGTAACAGCCGCAGATGAAGCTCCCGTGACCAAAGGCCGCCGTGGTCGTAAAAAGAAGGTTGAGAGCATTCTTGATGCAGCCGAACCCGTCCGTCGTGGTCGCAAAAAGCGTAACATGAGCGCTGCTGGCCGCGCCCGCATTGCTGCCGCGCAGAAAGCCCGCTGGGCCAAGTCCAGCGCCGCCGTTGACTCGCTCAAACTTGAAGTGAAAACCGCCAAAGCAGCAAAAGCAGCCAAAGCAGCCAAGCCTGCGAAGGTCAAAAAAGACAAGAAAGTCCGCAACATCAGCCCTGAAGCTCGTGAGCGTATTGCCGCTGCGCAGCGCCGTCGTTGGGCCGCATCCAAAACTCCCGAGGCTAAGAGCTGAGCATCTCAGGATTGACGAGAACATTTATGCCAAGCGAAACCAAAAAACCGAACACCAAGTTCATGAAGCCCGTGCAGCCCGATGCTATATTAGCAGCGGTGGTGGGCAGCGAGCCCATACCCCGCACGGAGATTACCAAGCGTCTGTGGGATTACATCAAGAAGAACAATCTCCAAGATGCGAAGAACAAGCGCAACATCAATGCCGATGATAAGCTCAAGGCTATCTTTGGTGGCAAAGATACTGTTTCCATGTTCGAGATGACCAAGTTGGTCAGTGCTCATGTAAGCTGAGATTCTGTTAGAAAACCCCTCCCGCATCATTTGTTGGGAGGGGTTTTTTTATGCTCTGACACCATGACTGACACTGATTTTCGCAGGCCCGGCTGGTTCTATGATTTGCTTTACGCCACCGTCTGGTGCTTGAGTAGGCTCACGCTGGATTTGAGGGTTTCTGGTATCGGGCATATCCCTCGCAGCGGGGCATTCCTGCTCGTGGGCAACCATATCAGCCACTTTGATCCGCCGTTGATCACGACTGTTTTGCCGAGACACATGACTTGGGTGGTCGCTGGGGATCTTTATGTTTCCAAGTTAATGGGGGCTATCTTCGACGGGATTCGGAGCATTCCCGTGAACCGGGCGTCTGTGGATCGGCAGGCGACCAAGAAAATAGTCCGGGCTCTGAAGGCAGGGGCGCCGGTCGGGATTTTTCCTGAGGGTGGGATACGGCAGCGAGAAGGCTCGCTTCTTTTCGGGGCTCCTCTGGAGGCTGGGATGGGATCGCTCGCCCGCATGTCGGGAGTGCCGCTGGTGCCTATGTTGATTGTGGGAGCTGATAAACTCTACCGAGCCTCCGCGTGGTGGCCGGGCAGCACGCAGATATTTATCTCGGTGGGTCCTCCGCTGTGCGTGGAAGAGTGTGGCGGATCACAGGAGGCATGCCAACGCGCTTCAGAGTGGATGCGAGCCGAGTTTTCTGAAATCCAGAAGGGGTTTGGGTTGCAAGAACAAGATTTTCCCATGACAGCCCAGCAAAGGTGGGGTCAAGAGACGGGTTGAGAGGGGTGGGGTCTCGGATAGGGTTCGGAGAGAAATTTTGACTCTTGGCCAAATATTTTTTGACCTCCCTCCGCGTTCGTGCAACTTCGGCCACCAACAAGCTCTTCTTGATCACGGTAGTTTTCCCGCGCTGGTGCGGGAGTCCGACACCGCTGGTCACCGAGCCGTTGAACGACAGGAAGGAGTCAGCCCGATGAGTGCAGCTATTTTGGCGTTGGAAGATGGGTTTGTATTGAGGGGGCGTGCCTTTGGTGCCCGCTCTCAGGCGTTGGGTGAGGTTTGTTTCAATACCTCGATGTCAGGTTATCAGGAGGTTTTGACAGATCCCTCCTACCGTGGGCAGATCGTCTCGATGACCTACACCGAGATAGGCAACTACGGTATCTGCCCGGAAGATAACGAGTCCGACCGCCCGCAGGTCAGTGGCTTTGTGGTGCGCGAACTTTCGCCTGTGGCCTCCAACTGGCGTTCCACTCAGAGCTTGGAAGATTTTCTCATCGCCCACGGCATCCCTGGCATCTGCGAAGTGGACACCCGTGCCCTGACTTCCCACTTGCGCACGAGAGGTGCGTTGCGCGGGGTGATCACGACGGAAGAGGTCACCGATGCGGCCGCTGTGGATCTGGCCAAGTCTGCCAGCTACGAGGGTATAGATTTCGTGGAGCAGGTTTCGACACCGCAGGCTTATGACTGGGATACGGAGGAGATGGAAAGTCGCGAGTGGACGCTCGGAGGGCGCAAGCCACTGCCTCCTGCAACCATGAAGATAGTCGCATTCGATTTCGGTATCAAACGCAACATCCTGCGCAGCCTGAGGCAGCGCGGGTTTCAGGTGCGGGTGGTGCCGGCTCGGACTTCGGCAGAAGAGGTGCTGGCACTGAAGCCGGACGGCGTATTTTTGTCGAATGGTCCAGGCGACCCGTCCGTGCTCGACTATGCTCACAAAACAGTGCGTGGGCTGATCGGGAAACAGCCGATTTTTGGTATCTGTCTCGGGCACCAGATTCTCGGCTATGCCATGGGTGGCTCGACTTACAAGCTCAAGTTTGGGCATCGTGGAGGCAATCAGCCCGTGAAAGACCTGATGACCGGCAAGGTCACCATCACCTCGCAGAACCACGGATTTGCGGTGGATACCCAATCGGTGCCCAATGGCGAGGTGGAGGTCACGCACAGCAATCTGAACGACGGCACTTGCGAGGGGATGAGGCACAAGGGCGAGAGCGTGTTCTCCGTGCAATATCACCCGGAGGCGGCGCCTGGTCCGCACGATGCAGATTACTTTTTTGACCTATTTGCCAAAAGAGTTGCGGAATTCAAAGGATTTTAATACAGTCATCGCCATGCCGCGTTTGATCGGACAGACCACCGAGTTTCAGGAAGTCACCTTTGAGTTGACCGAGGCCGAGATGCATCTCGGCAGACTTCCAGAAAATCCAATGTGTGTAGCGCATGGGAGTGTCTCGGGACGCCATGCCGTGCTGACGAATGTGGATGGCGATTATAATGTCAAAGATCTCAACTCCACCAATGGCACCAGAGTCAATGGCACGAAGGTCATGCAGCAGAAGCTCACGCGGGGCGACATGGTGCAGTTTGGCAATATCGTATTTCTCTATGATTCAGAGGTAGGTGGAGATGCGATGCCTTTGCCGGAAGCCGTGCGAGGGCTGCCTCTCAATCCTTCCAATACCAGCGTGCGTCCAGCCGACTTCAAGAATACTTCTCCCTTGGGCCGTCGTATTTCAGATGCGGAGGCTTCGCCTGCTAAATGGATCACTTGGGGGTTGGGCTCGTTGGCTGTCTTGAGCGTTGGCTTCATGCTCTTCAGGATGCTCTTCTCGTGAATGATGCCGGTGAGAGCCGGCCTCAGTTCCAGCCCGACTCGTCGGGAGTTGCTGCTCCCTACGGCTTCACAAACGGCAGCCTCTCATGGTGTGGTGCAGTTCTGCTGAATCGGCTGCCCTCTCAGGTGACGGCGTCAGTGGATGCGGCTGGCACTGGTGTTTTTCTCCGCTGGAACCATCTTCCTCTTGCCTCCCGACATTTGCTCGAGTGTGGGTGTCTTGGTGCTCATACTCAGTTTTGCGGATGCGCCCGCACTGAGCCTGCCTGGATGGAGGCATTTACGGGAACCCGGTCGTGGGACATTCCCTACGAAACTTATTTTTTGATCGGAACCCTTGGGGCTGGCGGCTACTTCGTGCTGGTATCTCTGGTGGATGGTCCTTACCCCTGTTCCATTCGGGGCAACGACTTAGATCGTCTCGAAATCTATGCTGATTCAGGCGAGGATGGCGCCTGTCTGCCGCAAGTCACAGGGCTTTATGTTGCGGCGGGATATGATCCTTATTTGCTGATCCAAGCAGCAGCTAAACAAGTGGCTGGGAGCTGTGGGACCGTGCGCTTGCGGCGGGATAAAAAAGTGCCCGCATTTGCAGAGCTATTCGGCTGGTGTACTTGGGACGCATTTTACACTGAGGTATCTCAAGAGGGGGTGCTATCGGGTCTCGCATCTCTGGCGGCGGCGGGGAGAGCACCCGCTTTTCTCGTGCTCGATGACGGTTGGCAGAGCGTTCGTCCTTGTGGAGAAAATACGCCGTCCGTCCTCACGGCGTGGGAGGCCAATGAGAAGTTTCCTGGTGGATTGGCTGGGCTTTCATGGGCTAGCAAGCAAACCTACGGATTGCGCTACCTGCTCGTCTGGCAAGCCCTCTTCGGGTATTGGGGAGGGGCGGAGGCCCATGAGTTCCCGCAGTATCGTTTTGCCCGAACAGAGGGGCGTTTCAGCGATAGCATCCGGGCAGCGCGCCGGTTCAATCCTCGCCAGGCCTGCGCCCGCGAGATAGTGCATCCGGACGATGCCTACCGTTTTTTTCATGATAACGCCGCCTACCTGCGTAGCTGTGGTGTGGATGGATTGAAGCTGGATGGGCAAGGCTACTTAGAAGCCTACACAGCCGACCACGGAGGGCGTGTCTCAGTCTCCCGCAAGATGCGCGAAGCCGTCGAGGGAGCTGTCCATGTGCATCTCGAGGGTAATGTGATCCACTGCATGGCTCACCCCGCCGAGCTAATCTATCATTCGGCCAGCACAGTGCTTTACCGATCCTCTCCAGATTATTATCCCGACAAAGCCGAGTCGCACGGCAAACATATTTTTAACAACGCCCTGTTTTCACTCTGGTTTGGGGAGTTTGTGCACCCGGATTGGGACATGTTTCAGACCCAGCACGAAGCAGCCAATCTGCATGCCGTAGCCAGAGCTCTTTCTGGTGGGCCGGTCTATGTTTCTGACAAGCCGGGACATCATGATGCTGCGCTCTTGGCCAAGCTGGTGCTCCCTAGTGGTGAGGTCTTGCGTCCTGCGGATCCCGCGCTACCCACTCGCGACTGTCTCTTCGTCAATCCCACGACAGACCCGGTGCTTTACAAGATTTTCAACCGCAACTTGAGGTCTGGTGTCATCGGGATATTCCACTGCCAGCAGGGAGCGGGGGAGGCTTCGTCCACGAACCTGCAGGCAGTATTTTCCCCGCAGGATGTCGAGGGGTTGGAGGGAGAGAGATTGGCTGTCTATTGTCATCACACGACAGAATTGTTGGAGATGGTGCTCGAAGAGCAACGCGAGATCAGCCTGGCACCCCGCCAAGCCGAAGTGGTGACGGTAGTGCCGATTGAAAACGGTTTTGCCCCTATCGGACTGCCGGACATGTTCAACAGCGCTGGGGTAGTCACGAGCAAGGAGTTTGATATTCACGGTGTTTGCGTCGTCCACCTGCGCTGGGGAGGCCGATTTTTGGCGTGGAGCGACCGCAGGCCATCTTGCGTTTTACTGGATGGACACAGGATACACTTCACCTTTGACGAACAGTTCCACGGCCTCGAGATTCTGATCCACGGCCTCGGCCCGCGAGAACTGCGCGTTTACTGGGATGCAGTTTAGTCTCAGCCGTTGGTTTCTGCTGCTTGGGGATGGGGCAGGATATAGCGGAAAAAGAGCACTTTCAGAGTAGCTGTCAGCGGGATAGCGAGCACCGCTCCGAGGAGCCCACCAAGGATCTGTCCCCATACCAAAATAGCGAGCACGATGGTGAGAGGGTGCAGACCCACACGCTCTCCCATGATTTTGGGTGTGATAAAAAAACCTTCGATCATCTGCGTGAGCCCAAACACGCCGAGAGCCATGGCTGGCAATTCCCATCCTTGCGTCTGCAAATAAGCCATGAGGAGTGTGGGGAGCAGGCTGAGCGCAATGCCCAAGTAGGGCACGATGCTGAGCACGCCAGTCAACACTCCGAGCAAAAGAGCGAAATCCATGCCGATCGCCCATAATCCCACGGCTGTCAGGGCACCGATGCAGGCGCTCACAAACACTTGGCCGCGGAAGAAGACGATCAGGTAGCGGTTGATTTCTTCGATCAAGTGTGTGATCTCTTCGCGGAACCACTCTTTGCGCAGGGGAATGTAGTTTTTCCAGTTAGCCTCGATCGAGTGACGCTCCACGAGCATGTAGAAAACATAGAGTGGCACCAAGGCTAACCCGAAAACGAGCGAGAGCCAGGCGGGCAAACTCTGCACCCCGCGCAGCACCCAACCCCCGAGGGCAGAAAGCATTTTAGGGCCATTCGCGCCCGCAAATTCCTGTGCGCGTCCCAACCATTCGGGGTGGGTTTTCATACTCACGCCGATTCGCAGGTAATAGTCGGTGACCATCTGCGAGGCGCGCTCCCAGAGCACCGGAGCTGTCCGGCTGAGAGCGCTGGCCTCCTCGATCGCTCTCGGCACGGCTAGTCCAAGAAAGGTCAGGAGCAGCGCTCCGCCAGCGACGAATAGGAGAGCTACGCCCCAGGGGCGGGAAATTTTTTTGTGTTCAAGAAAATGGATGGCCGGTTCGCACAGGTAGGCCACCACTGCGGCGATGCAGACGGGCAGCAGGATGGGTTTAAAAAAAACGGCGACCTGCACCAGCAACCATGCCAAGGCACCCAGCACGGTGCAGAGGGTGGCGATGCTGAGAGCCGTCAGCGCCGCCCGCCAGATTTTCTCTTGCAGCAGTTGGGTATCAGGGTCGTTTTTCATGGGCGTGTATTTTGAAATCACAGCGAAAGTAACGGCAATAACAAGCAGAGGCAAATACGAACATGACCAAAAGGCAGGGCGGATGAACTCGGTGCAGAAGAGGGAGACGAGCCCCAAGGGGGGGGCAAGACGGGCTTTGACTTGCCAGACGGGAGGCTGCTAGATTCGAGCCTATGGCCAAGCATGTCGTCCTCTCACCATCAGCGCCCGCTCCTGTGGGGCCTTACTCACAAGCTGTCATCGCCAACGGTTTCGTTTTCCTAGCAGGACAAATACCGCTCGACCCTGTCACGGGCGACTTGGTAACGGGCGACACGGCCATGCAAACTCGCCGTGTCATGGAAAACCTGCGTGCTGTGCTCGAGGCATCAGGGGCCTCACTGCGCGATGTCGTGAAAACCACGGTGTTCATGACCGACCTCGCTGATTTTCCTGCGATGAACGCGATCTACGCGGAATATTTTGGCATGGGAGACTCCCCTGCTCGCAGCACTGTGCAAGTAGCCGCGTTGCCCAAAGGTGCTCGGGTCGAGATCGAGGCTGTGGCTGTCTTGCCCATGGCGATGTTGTAATCGCCCCGTTGCGAAAGGCGTCCTCACACGCGTGAGACCCTTTTCGACTACCTCATCCCAAGCCACGCTAGACATAAAAAAACCGCACCTTGTTGGGCGCGGTTTCCATGCCTGTGCCAAGCTAGTGCTAGGTCATTGCATTTTGTTCAAAGCCTCGATGCGTTCCTCAAGCGGAGGGTGCGAGGCGAAGGCTTTCATCCAGCCGCCGGGATGGTTGATTTTGAAAGCGGCGAGCGCCTTGGAGCGATCGTCCAGCACACCGCCGTTTTCGGTGATTTCTTTCAAGCGCACCAGCGCATCGCGTATCGGGTCGCGGCCCCAGATGCGGGCGGCATCGGCGTCTGCGCTGAACTCGCGTCGGCGCGAGTGCCACATGACCACCATGCTGGCCAGCATGCCAAAGACGATTTCGCACACGAACACAGCGATGTAATAGCCGAACCCAACGCCAGAGCGCTCGTCATCGTTCTTGGAAATGGCGCGGTCTATGACGAAGCCTACCACTCTCGAGATGAATATCACGAAGGTGTTGAGCACGCCTTGCAGCAGGGTCATAGTGACCATGTCCCCATTGGCGATGTGGGCGATCTCGTGGGCGAGCACGCCCTCGACTTCGCGTTTGCGCATGCTGCTGAGGAGCCCGCTGCTGACAGCCACCAGCGCGTTGTTGCGCGAGGGGCCGGTGGCGAAAGCGTTGGCCTCGGGGCTATCATAAACGCCGACTTCTGGCATCGGTATCTCGGCGATTTTAGCCTGTTCCTGTATGGTCTCAAACAGCCAGCGTTCGGCCTCGCTCCTCGGGCTTTCGATGATTTGGATATTGTAGGCAGTCTTGGCGATCCACTTGGACATCCAGAGCGAGATGAAACTGCCCAGGAAACCGAACACGGCAGCAAAGCCGAGCAGCGCGCCCATATTCAGGCCGTTGCCTTCGATGAAGCGGTTGAACCCGAGCAAGCTGGTCGTCAGCGATAGCACGAGCATCACCGCCAAGTTGGTTGCAATAAATAGAATGACTCTTTTCATAATGTTACCTCCAGTTTTCGTTTTTTGTGCGTGAGCAATATGCCACACGGCGGCGAGGACGCAAGGGTGCCTGCTGCCGATTTTTTATAACACCCAGTCTTTAGGGAGTTTAGTGAGGTTGCGAATGCGCCCCTTTTCCACGGCCACGAGATCTTCGACCCGCACCCCGCCGAGGCCGGGACAATAAAGGCCCGGCTCCACCGAGATCACTTGTCCGTCCTTGAGTTTCCCTGCGGAGATGCGCGGTTTCTCATGGATTTCTAGACCGACCCCATGTCCGAGCCCGTGGAAAAAACCGACGCGGCGTCCGTCCTTTTCACCTGTGGGATAACCTGCCGACTCGAAACGGGCGCGGAGTTCTTTTTCGTAAAGGGAGCCGTCCACGCCGGCTTTCAATTCTTTCAAAGCGCGGCGTTGTTCGGCCAGAACGGTGTGGTAGAGATGGGCCAGCGCGGTGCTGGGGGTGCCTTTGATAAACGAGCGGGTGATGTCGCCCCAGTAACCCGTTTTGTTCATGCGCGGGAATACATCCACGATGATCGCTTCACTGGCGCGGAGAGGTCCACTGCCCCGTTCGTGCGGGTCGCAGGCTTGTTCGCCACCAGCTACGATGGTGCCAGAGGCGCAACCACCCGAGAGGGCGATGGCGGCGTTGATCTCGCCCTGGAGCCGCTCGGAGGTCAGGGTGCTGCCACACCATGTGAGGGTTCTATTTTTTGCAATAGACGAAGCAGATAAAATTTCGCGGACCCGGGTGATGCCAATTTCAGCCACGCGCTGAGCGGCTGTGATGAGGGCTATCTCATCGGGTGATTTGATTTCGCGCTCAGGAAAAAACGAACCTTTGGCCGGTGTCAGTTTGATGCCGAGCCGACCGAGTTCTTGGGCTAGACCCAGAGGAAAATGCGGTGGGACCTCGGCCTCGATAATCTTACGGCTCTTGAGCGCGGCAGCTATCCATTTCGCCGTCTGACCCGCCGTGCAGCCGTGCCGTTTGCACTCCTCGCTGAGTGATAGCACGGCATCACACTGGGCCGTGGCTTTGCCGCGATCTACCTCGAGGTCGGAGAGGATAACCGTGGTGCGGCGGCCTTTTTGAAACCAGAGGAAAGGGTCAGGCGCAAAAAAGCGAGTGGCGTAGAGCATGTCGGGGTCGTGTTCACTGGCAGCGTAGTGGATGCGATTTTTCATGATGCAAGAAATCGAAAATAGACTAGCGTGAGTCCCATGTCCATCGCCACCAAAACAGGGGATGCCGGCACAACCGGCCTCATGTTCAACCGCCGTGTATCCAAGACGGAGCCTCGTGTCTGCGCCTACGGGGCAGTGGACGAGCTGAATGCCGCCATCGGTCTGGCTCGTTCCCACGGGGTGGGTTCGCTCTGGGCCGAGGAACTTTACCGCATCCAGAAAGAGCTGGTCGTGCTCATGGGCGAGTTGGCCACGCACCCTGACGACCGCGACAAATATGTGTCCAAAGGTTTCCTGCTGGTCACCACCGCAATGGTGGATCGGCTGGGTTCTCTGGTTGAGGCGATCGAGCTGGGAGGGGTGACCTGCGAGGGTTGGGATACGCCGGGTGCCACCGCAGCCTCGGCAGCCCTGCATCTAGCTCGCACGACTTGCAGGCGTGCCGAGAGAGAAATTATATTTTTGGGTGAGGAATGCCGCGAGGAGAATCCTGAAATCGTGCGCTACTTGAATCGCCTCGCCGACCTTCTGTGGCTCTACGCGCAGATGGCACAGGGCTGAGGGAATGTGAGTCTTGTTGTTGTTAATCATCTCCTAGTTTGCTCCCAAGTTGATCTTGCCCTATGACTGGTGCGATGGATTTTGAACTGTGCTCCAGCTTCCCGCCGTTGGGCGACCAACCGCAAGCTATTGAAGCGCTCACGCAAGGTGTGGTGCGAGGGGATAAACACCAAGTGCTGTTGGGAGTCACGGGTTCGGGTAAAACTTTTACGATGGCCAATGTCATGGCTCGCTCGGGTCGCCCCGCGCTAGTGATGTCCCACAACAAGACCTTGGCCGCGCAGCTCTACAGCGAATTCAAACAATTTTTCCCGAATAACGCGGTAGAATATTTCGTTAGCTACTTCGATTATTATCAGCCCGAGGCCTACATTCCCCAGAGCGATACTTACATCGAAAAAGATTCGGCCATCAACGATGAGATCGAGCGTCTGCGTCTCTCGGCCACGGCATCGCTGCTCTCGAGGCGGGATGTTGTCGTAGTGGCCAGCGTGTCGTGTATCTACGGGCTCGGTTCCCCCGAGGATTTTTATAACATGCTATTCCCGATCGAGCGCGGCATGCGGGTGCAGAGGGAGATGGTCTTGACCAAGCTGGTGGACATGCAATACGAGCGCAACGACATTGCACCGGATCGCGGTAAGTTTCGTGTGCGCGGGGATGTAGTGGAAATTTGGCCAGCAGATTCCGAGGATGGTTTGCGCCTCGAATTTTTTGGAGACGAGATCGAGAGGCTCACCCGGTTTGATCCGCTCACGGGCGATACTTTGGCCGATTACCAAAAATATAATCTCACGCCGGCTCGGCATTTCGTGACTCCTGCGGATAAAATTCGCAGGGCGCTGGCGGGGATTCGCACGGAGATGGAGCTGCGGGTGGGCGAGTTTGAAAAACTCGGAAAACTGCTCGAGGCGCAGCGGATCAAACAGCGCACCGAATACGATCTCGAGATGCTGCAAGAGGTGGGTTTTTGCACGGGTATTGAAAATTATTCCCGCCATCTCACGGGCAGGGAGCCCGGTTCGCGGCCTTACTGTTTGCTCGACTTTTTTCCGGACGACGCACTGTGGTTTATAGACGAATCGCATGTCACGATGCCGCAGATTCGGGGCATGTATCATGGGGATCGTGCACGCAAAACGGTGCTGGTGGAGCACGGATTCCGTTTGCCCAGCGCGCTGGATAACCGCCCGCTCAATGCGGAGGAGTTTAACACACTCGCGCCCCAGCTAATTTTTGTCTCGGCCACACCCACGCCTTACGAGATGAATCTCGTGGGGGGTAAAGCGGTTGAACAGATCATCCGGCCCACGGGCCTGATGGATCCGGTGATCACCATCAAGCCTCTGCGCGGTCAGATTGATGATTTGATCGAACAAGCGAAAAAACGGGTGACTGTCGGAGAGCGTGTTTTGGTGACTACGCTCACCAAACGCACGGCGGAGGATTTGGCTGATTACTTGCGCGAGACAGGCATCCGCGTGCAATACCTGCACTCGGAGATTGACGCTATCGAGCGTGTCGAAATTTTGCGGGGTCTGCGCTCGGGGCTATGCGATGTGCTCGTGGGGATCAATCTTCTGCGCGAAGGACTCGACCTGCCCGAGGTTTCGCTGGTCGCGATCCTCGATGCCGACAAAGAGGGTTTTCTGCGTTCGGCCACATCCTTGATTCAGACAGCGGGCCGCGCCGCACGACATATCAACGGCGAAGTTATTCTCTACGCGGATCAGATGACCGATTCGATCAAAGTCTTGTTAGAAACCACAGAGCGCCGTCGTGCCAAGCAAGCGGCTCACAACCTTGAGCACGGCATCACCCCGCAGAGCGTCAAACGCGCCGAGCAAGAGTCTTTGCACACCATAGTTCGCGGGCGAGAGGTGGAGGAAAAAATCGCTGGGCAGCATGGTGATAATTTTGATGCCGCCGCACTTTTGGTCGAGTTGGAGAAGGAGATGATAGAAGCGTCGTCCGGTCTCGAATTCGAGAAAGCCGCGTTGCTTCGCGACCAGATACTCGAGGTCAAGCGAGGTGCTGGCATGGAGCCTCTTTTGGAAAAAGGCGGAAAACCAGTTCGTTATCAGTCGCCGAAAAGCACAGTCAAAAATCGCAAACGAGCCCGTCCAAAACCGTAATTTGTTTCGGCTGGGAGCGTGCCAGAATAATCAGGATTGGCTCAGCCGTTTTTTGGGAGCGTCGTCGAGGAGAGAGTGCGCTTCGCGCAGGATGTCGGGCAGACGGTCTGCGAAGGGGCTGCCGGAGCAGGCTTGCACGATGGCTGTGCTGTCGAAGCTCGCGGCTTTCTGACCGGGGAACCAGTGCCCGGCTGTGCCGAGTAAATTGTAGCGCATCTTGCCGAAATCCACTAGGTCGAGACCCTTGGCGTAGGTCCATAGGCGGCAGATTTCTTTGACATTGATATCGCCGGGAATGTCCCAGAATTCGGGCAAACCTTCATCCCACCGAGCACACCAATCAGCACCGAGAGAGGAGGTCATGGCGTCGCGCAGACGGGCTTCCACAGGGGCGATGATTTCAGCGGCGCGATCGTAGTGCTCGAGCGAGCAATCGTGTTCGTCGAAATCAGAGGGTCGGGCAGCGCCGACGCTGAGGGTATGAACCTCGGGGCGGGAGAGGCAGTAGAGGTTATTGAAAGCCATCGGGCTGAGAGGCTCGCAGAGCTGTCGCAGCTTGTCGGGTGGCGCGTAGAGTTTGCCGCCTTTGTCGTTGGGGCTGATGATGAACACGCCCATGTCGAGCTTGTGTGCCGCTACGACGGCTGGCCAGTTCAGGTGGTTCACGAAATACCAGTGGAGGTTCACATAATCGAAGCCGCCGGACTCGATGGCGCGCTGGATCTGGTAGCAGGAACCGTGTGAGGAGAAGCCGATGTGGCGGGCGCGTCCTTGGGCCTGGAGTTGGCGTGCTGCTTCCAAACAACCGCCGGGGCGCATGGCTTGCCAGTAGGTTTTCTCGTCGTTGATACCGTGGATGGACAGCAGATCCACGAACTCGAGGCCGAGGTTGCGCAGCGAGAGGTCGCAAGTTTTCAAAAACTCAGCAGCGGTGTCGCACGGGCCGACTTTGGTCTGCACGATCATCTTGTCACGGGGGAGCGTGGGCAAGAGTTTGCCGAGCTGGATCTCCGAGGTGCCGTAGCCTCGCGCCGTCTCGATGTGGTTGATGCCCAGCTCGAGCGCACGGAGGATCGTAGCTTCCAGATTGGCCTGGTTCTCGGCGGGGATGGTGGCCGGGTCCATATCCTGCCAACTCTGCTGGTAGCGCATACCACCGCAGGTGAACACGGGCATCTGGAGCCCAGTTTTTCTAAAACGGCGGTAGCGCATATTTATGGGGTGCTCTGCGGTCAATGAGCGCAGCTCGCGCACGAGGCGATCTGCTGGAAGAAATCGTTGCCCTTGTTGTCCACGAGAATGAAGGCAGGAAAATCCTCCACCTCAATTTTCCAGACGGCTTCCATGCCGAGTTCAGGGTATTCGAGAACCTCGACTTTTTTGATGTTATCTTGGGCGAGGATGGCGGCGGGACCACCGATGGAACCGAGGTAGAATCCGCCGAATTTTTTGCACGCATCAGTGACCGCCTGACTGCGGTTACCTTTGGCGATCATGACCATCGAGCCTCCGAGAGACTGGAACAAGTTCACATACGAATCCATGCGACCTGCTGTGGTGGGGCCGAAGGAGCCGGAGGGCAGACCCTTGGGAGTCTTGGCCGGGCCGGCGTAATAGACTGGATGATTTTTGAAATAGTCGGGCAAGCCGAGACCTTGGTCCACGCGCTCTTTGAGTTTAGCGTGGGCGATGTCGCGGGCGACAACGATGGTGCCCTTGAGCGAGAGGCGCGTGGTGACGGGGTGTCTGGAGAGTTCCGCAAGGATCTCGGACATGGGCTGGTTGAGGTCAATTTTCACCACACCATGGTCTGCGGTGACGGCGCGATATTTCTCGGGGATATATTGGCCGGGGTTGGTTTCGAGCACTTCGACCCAGAGACCGTCTTTGTTGATTTTGGCTTTGATATTGCGGTCGGCCGAGCAGGAAACGCCCATGCCAACGGGGCACGAGGCGCCGTGGCGTGGGAGGCGCACGATGCGGACATCGAGAGCGTAATATTTGCCACCGAACTGTGCGCCAAAACCACATTTCTGGGCAGCCGCGAGAACTTTTTGTTCCATCTCAATATCGCGGAAGGCGCGCCCCGCTTTGTTGCCTGTGGTGGGGAGGCTGTCGAGGTATTTGGTGGAAGCGAGTTTGACCGTCTTGAGGCAGGCTTCAGCGGAAGTGCCGCCGATGACGAAGACGAGGTGGTAGGGGGGGCAGGCCGCGGTGCCCAAGGTGAGCATTTTTTCCGTGAGGAATTTTTCGAGGCTGGTCGGGTTCAGGAGAGCTTTGGTCTCTTGGTAGAGGTAGGTTTTGTTGGCAGAGCCACCGCCCTTGGCGACGAAGAGGAATTTGTATTCATCGCCCTTGGTGGCGTAGAGGTCAATCTGGGCTGGTAGGTTGCAGCCGGTGTTGACCTCCTCATACATATCGAGCGCGGCGGTCTGGGAGTAGCGCAAGTTTTCTTCGGTGTAAGTCTTGTAGATACCACGGGAGATTTCCTCCTCGTCGCAGCAACCGGTCCAGACTTTTTGGCCTTTCTTGGCGACGACGGTGGCAGTGCCGGTGTCCTGGCAGAAGGGGAGGATGCCACGGGCGGCCACTTCGGCGTTTTTGAGCATGGCCAAGGCCACGCCGCGATCGTTGGCGCTAGCCTCGGGATCGTGGAGGATGGCAGCTACCTGTTTGAGATGCGCTGGGCGGAGCAGGAAGGAGACATCGCGCATGGCGGCATTGGCGAGGAGGGCGATGGCGGAGGGTTCGATTTTGAGCAGCTCTTGACCCTCGAACGAAGCGGTGGAGACACCGTCTTGGGAGACGAGCCTGTATTGGGTTTCATCGGGGCCGAGGGGGAAGGGTTCTTGGTATTCGAAAGCGGGTATGTCCATAAAAAAACTCCTGTTGGGTGTTGGGTTGATTGTTGCGCCGCGAGGCGGGAAGGGCAAGATTTTCTCGAGATCAGGGAAGGCCCGGAGCGTTAGCTCATCAGCGTCCGCAGGGTTTCCTGGGGTTGGGCAGATTTGAAAAATGAAGTGCCAGCGACGAGGACATTGACCCCGGCCTCGCGGCACGCGGCGGCGTTGGCAGGGTTGACACCGCCGTCCACTTCGATGTGAAAAGAGAGTCCTGCGCGTTCGCGTATCTGCTGGGCTTCGCGTGTTTTTTCCAAAACTTCCGGGATGAAACTCTGCCCGCCAAAACCGGGGTTAACGGTCATGCAGAGCAGGAGGTCAATCTGATCCAAGTAAGGGACGACATGGGAAAACGGGGTAGGCGGGTTGATGGCCAAGCCGGCTTTGGCACCACGGGCGCGGATGTCGCGGAGTGTGGCAGAGAGGTCGTGATCGGCTTCGACATGGACGGTGACAATGTCTGCTCCTGCTTGGATGAACGGTGTCACAAAGCGGTCGGGGTGCTGGAGCATGAGGTGGACATCGAGCACCATCGAAGTTTTTTTGCGCAAGGCTTCGACGATGTGGGGGCCGAAGGTGAGGTTGGGGACGAAGTGTCCGTCCATGACATCCACATGGAGCCACGGGGCGCCAGCAGCCTCGCAAGTGCGACAGGCAGCGGTCAAGTCCGAGGGATCAGCGGCCAGCAGAGATGGGGCGATGATGGTGGGGAGTGGCATGGGAATGGAGTGCGCGGGTTAGTGGCGCTGGATGAGTTCGATTTCGTAGCCTTCAGGTGCGTCAATGAATCCGATGATGTGACCAGAAGAAGTATTCGTGGGGCCATCGGTGAGCGGGTAGCCGAGCGACTCAGCATGCTTGGCGAAGGCGGCGAGATCGTCCACCTCGAAAGCTAGGTGGGTGAGGTCAGCTTGGACAATGACTGGGCCGCTGCCCGGGAAGTAAGAGATTTCAATTTCATGGTCGCTGCCGGGGGCTTTGAAAAAGACCAGTTTTGAGCCGCGAGGAGATTCACTGCGTCGGGTTTCAGTCAGGCCAAGGACATCGCGGTAAAAGGCGATGGTTTTATCGAGGTCGTCCACGCGGTAGCGTGTGTGGAGGAGGCGCCGGATGTGCATGGGGGTATTTTTGGTGGTTGGTTAGATTTTCACAGCGTAGCGGTCGTTGGGTTTGGCCGCGGTGCAGAAGGTGGCAAGGAGTTCAGCAATCTGCTCCAAATCGCGCAGATCAATGGCCTCTACGGGCGAGTGCATGAAGCGGTTAGGCAGGCCGATGCTGGTGGTGGGGATACCGCCGCGTTCGAGGAAAAAGGCATCGGCATCCGTGCCGGTCCAGCGGGGGTTGACCTCGTATTGGAGAGGAATTTTTTTGCGGGATGCAGCTTGTTCCAGAAGGTGGTTCAAGACCGGGTGGTTGGCGCTACCGACCGAGATGACCGGGCCTTTGCCGAGGCGGACATCGCCGTGCTTGGCTTTGTTGCACGCGGGAATGTCGGTGGCGTGGGTGACATCCACAATCAGGGCGGCATCGGGGGAGATTGTATAACCTGCCATGTGAGCGCCGTAGAGCCCGTTTTCCTCTTGGATCGTGCTGGCGGCGACGATGCAACAGCGCAATTTAGAGCCAGCGGCGGCTGCGAGTCTCAAACCCTCGGCAGCAGCGAAAGTGCCGATGCGGTTATCGCAGCCGCGGGCGCAGAGGCGGTGCTCGGAAAGCATGACAGGTTCGCAGTCGTAGGTGACAGGGTCGCCGACGCGGACCAGTTTTTCTGCTTCGGCTTTTGAGGTTGCACCGATGTCAATGAACATGTCGTGGATCTCGGGCACTTTCTTGCGGTCGTCGGGATCTTGGAGATGGATGGCGAGGAGTCCGGTGACGCCGTGAACGGGACCTTTGGCCGAGTGGATGATCACTCGCTGGCCGCGCACGAGGGAGAGATCTACCCCACCGATGGCTTTGAAAAAGAGGAAGCCGTCGTCATTGATATAGGAGACCATGAAACCGAGTTCATCGCCGTGGCCGCCGAGCAGGATTTTGGGAGAGCCTTCGGGGTTGAGGATGGCGTAGGCATTGCCGTAGGCGTCGGTCTCAGTGAGGTCGGCGAACTGCGCGACATAATCGAGCCAGACGCGCTGGCCTTTGGATTCGAAACCGGATGGGGATGGGGTGGAGAGGAGTTTTTTTAGGAAAGCCAGAGATTCTTGTCTCATAGTGAGGGAGACTCTGCGGGAGGCGTGGGTGAAAAGCAAGCAACCAGCGAGGATTCCTAGCGGACTGGTGTGCTAGCGTTTTTCCGACTCGAGAATCGTGGTGGAGCGGTGGGCGTCGGCCATCTGTTTTTTCAAGCCAGTGAAGTAGCCGACCTCTTTTTGGGTGGCATCCAGTTGCTGGCGAAGAGCGTCGCGTGCCGACTCAAGTTTGCGGTTGTGTGCGTCCTGTTCAGCAAGCTGTTTTTGGAGGGCGAGCGAGGTCTTGGCTGTCTGAGCTTGGGTTTCTGCGAGTTGGCGGCGGACCTGGTCCATCTCGGTGATCTGGATTTCCGACTCGGCGATGCGGGATTTGATGGAGGTAATCTCGCGGTCGCAGCGGGTAATATCCTCGAGGCAGGCCGTCTGCTGGGCTTTGATGTTTTCGATTTCCTGCATCTGATCCTGCATGCTGCGCATGCGTTCGTTGAGGGTGTCGCGCTCGGCTTTGAGTTTGTTGGCCTGATCTTGGTTGAGGGAGAGGAGGCGGGAGAGATCGTCGCGCTGGGACTGGGTTTGTTTTGTGGTGGTGGCGAGCTGCGTGCGGACATCCTCGACTTGTTCGAGCTGCAGGCGGAGGTGGTTGGCAGCGTGTTCGGATTGGGCGCGATCTGTTTCCATGCGGCGCTGTTCTTGTTCGAGGTCGAGAAGTTCTTGCTGCATGCGCTCAAGCTCAGCGGAGCGGTCTTTGAGAGCGTCGAGCTGGGCGGAGGAGGCGGAGACCACGGAACGGGCGTTGTCCAGTTGCTCGCGCAGGGAGTCGCACCGAGCACGGACAGCATCGAAATCAGCGAGGGAAGCTTGTAGGTTGGTGAGCTGCGTCTGAGTCTCGAGCCTCTCATGCTCAGCAGAGGATAGTTCGACTTGGAGGCGTTCGAGCACTTGTTTTTTCAGTGCGAGATCATCGGATCGCGTCTGGGTCTCATTGAGCTTGGCTACGGCAAAAGCAGTCTCAGATCGGGTAGATTCGATTTGGGTGTGGAGATCACGAATCTCAGCCTCGATGGGCTCTTTATCCGAGAGAGTTCCTTGGAGAGAGAGAGCTTTGGTTTGGAGAGCGGCGGATTCGGATTTGATCGCACGGAGCTCTTCGTCGAGCGCTGCCAAGTGGGACCGGTTGCGCTGGAGCTGTTCCTGCTCGGTGGCCAGAGAGGCGATGCGAGCCACGAAGTTTTCGTTCTCTGCCGTGAGGCGGTCGAATTCCCGTTGGCCGTCGGCCACGCGGCTTTCGATTTCTGGTTTTTCTACTAGGCGAGCTGCTGCAGCCTGCACCTTGGACTGAAGCTCTTCGTTAGCGCGGCGGGCTTCTGAGACGCGGTGTTCGACTTGGGTGAGAGTGACTCTCTGGGCCTCGAGGGAGCCGAGGCCGTCGTTGAGATTATCGAGGCGGCGCTGGAGAGCGGAGCTGACAGCTTGGGACTGGTGTTCGAGAGAGAGGTTGTGTTCGAGCTGGCGTGAGATGTCGGCGCCTGTGGCAAGCTGGCGTTCAGCCTGATCCACTCTGCTGCGGAGTTCCGCTTGAGCGTCGAGAGCTTTTTGCAGGGAAGTGCTGCTTTCGAGCAAATCAGCCTTCAGGGTTTCGAGGGTCTTGAGCCGTTCGTCGAGGGCGGCGATCTGGAGGCAAGTAACATCTTTCTCTTTGAGCTTCTGCTCGAGCTGGACTTTGTTGTCAGCGAGGCGAAGCCGGATTTCTGAGCCTTCGGCCAGAGCATCCTCTTTGCGCAAGGCGGTATCGCGGAGTTCTGCGACGGAGCGGCGGAGATTATCGAGAGCGCGTTTTTCTTCTTCCAACTCGATTTTGTGGCGGTTGAGCTCAGCGAGCTGGGTATCCACAATTTCGATCTGTTCCATGACCGAGGCGCGTTCTTGCTCGGTTTTGCGAAGCTGTTCGCGCACGGCATCTCGAGCTTCTCGGATGGTGGGAGCCTCGATCAATTTTTCTTTGAGCGATTCGAGGTGTTTGTCGAATTCGTCTTTTTGCCTGCTGACGGAATCGAGTTTTTTTCGTGTCTCGTCTATGGACAAGCGGATGCCAGCGACTTCGGCGAGTTCGGTCTCGATGGCAACCTGTTCTGCTCCGATGTCAGCGAGGGCTGCCTCTTGGGATTGTATCGTTTTTTGGAGATCCGAGCGGAGGGCGAGGATAGTGGCTGTGCGTGTGGACTCCTCGGTGTGAAGCTCTGCAAGGCGTTTTTTCTCCGACTCGAGTTCCGCGAGTTTTGCTTGGGCTTGATCGAGTTCGGACTGTGCTTGGCGCTCGTTATTTGAGACAGTGGCGAGGGTGGCTTGCTCAGCTTCGATTTTGAGGCGAACTTCCTCGAGTTCGCCGAGTTTTGACTGGATGGAGAGGATTTCTTCTGTGGCAGAAGCGAGCTGAGTTTCCTTTTCGGCCACCTGCTGTTTGACCAAAGCTAATTCTTGGTCCACTTCTGGGCGTCTCTGAAGGATTTCCTTAGCTTGGGCAATGCGGACGAGCATTTCCTCCCGCTCCACCTGCAGCTTGTAAACCGAGTTTTTATTGACCGAGATGAGGCGTTTGGTTTCCTCGAAATCCGCGATCATGCGCTGGGTGGTTTCCAGCTCAGATTTGAGGGCGTCTCGTTCCGCCATGGCTTTGGCGGAGGCCTCGTCCGACTGGTCTTTCAGTTTTCGGATTTGAGCGGATTTGTTAGCTGTTGCCTCGCGCGTGGCCGTGAGTTCGCCTCGCAGGCGCTTGATTTCCGAAATCTCAGTTTCACAGGTGCGGATTCGTTTTTTGAGATCTTCTTTGTCGCTTTCCTTGCCGGTCACGGCAGCCGTGCGATCGCGTTCTTCAGCCAGCTTGGCGGTCTCCTCGGCGAGTTCTTTTTCGAGGGAGGCAATCTTAGCTTTGAGGGCATCGAGCGCTTCGGTGGCAGCGGTTTGCTCTTTCTGGAGGGCGCTGTTTTCTGCCTGAGTTTTTTCGATGCTGGCGTCCAAGTCAGCGGCGCGGAGTTCCAGTTCGTGGCGAGCTTTGTCGGGCTGTGCAACGCTCTGGGGAGGTGGCTGGGGTTGTGGCGTGTGGGGAGTGATTTCTCTCTGAGTATCGAGCTGTGTGGGCGTTTCAGCAGGTGGTTCGATGATCAGGGCTGCTAAGCTGGAATCCGAAATAGTTTCGGGATGTGTCGGGTTATCGGCCTGTCTTTTGCCTCCAGCAGAAGCTGAGTGGGGTATGGGCTGTTTGATGGCATCTAGGGGGGGCTCGACTTTGTCGAACTCAACGATTTTCTGAACAGGCCGTGGTTGAGACGGAGGAGGGAGGATAACGGGAACACCGGCAGAGGTAGCGCGGGGCACCGAAGCGGCAGTGTCTGGAGGGAGCATGGAGAGGACGGAGACCCAGTCGGCACCGTCTTTTGTGTAGGCCCATTCGTCAGGTTGAACCATGCCCGCAACAACGGCCTCGGTCAGCTCTTCCAGAGTAAATGGACCGAGGTCTTGCCCCTCCTGATGGATGTAGATTTCAGAGTTCAAAACACTTCAATGCTGATTCATAGCATTAGGATGGTGCCGTTGACAATCACAACTACAAGGTTGAGGAGGATGGGGTGTGAGCGGTGTTTCTGGCTTGTCGAGGCGGCTGCATGGGGGGAGAATGGAGGGCATGATAGACGCCACGCTTCTGAAAATGCTGTGCTGCCCTGACAACCATGAAGAACTCATGGTGGCTCATCCGGTGCAGATTAGTGCCATCAATCGAGCCATCACCAATGGAGTCCAAAACAATCGCGGGGGAAAACCGGTTCGGGATAAAATCGAAAGCGGCTTGGTGAGGGCGGACGAGAAATATATTTATCCGATCAGGGATGGCATTCCTGTGCTTTTGAAAGACGAGGCGATCCCGATTGGGTTTTAGGCTGAGCCCAACAAGCCGTTTGTTCAGGATTCCGTGCATGGCACAAGGGCACTTGCAGGTAGCCAGAGCTGCGAATCTCTAGGGCTCTAGGTTTGGGCTGCAGGGAGAGACAGCGGCCATGTTGCCCAGAATGCCGATCCGCCACTGGGAGGGAAATCTGCTCCACATTCTCCACCTTGAGCTTGAGCCATTTTTCGCACAATCCAGAGACCGATTCCCGTGCTCTGTTCTCCACCAGTCGGTGAAGTCGAGATAGAAGCAAATTCAGTAAACAGCTTGGATCTTTCGTTTTCAGGGATGCCTGGGCCGGTATCGGCTACAACGAGTTTGAGATGGTGATTTTCTGGGAGTAGGCTGAGGGAAACGCGGCCTCGGGTGGGGGTGTATTTTACAGCATTGCTGACGAGGTTGGTGATGATCTGGTGGCTGCGGTTTTCATCACCAGAGCAGAGGGGAAGGTTATCTGGGATACTTGTTTCCAGCGCTATCTTTTTCTTGTCTGCTAGAGATTGGTGGTTGTCGGTGACAGAGGCTAAGAGGGCAGGCAGGTCGAGCGTGGTAATCTGGACATCCAGACGGTTGGCAGCCGCTTTTCGGTAGTCGAGAAAGCTGCCGATCATCTCGTTCATCCTGCGGGAGGCTTTAGCGATGCCTGCTGCTATGGGGATCATTTCTTCTGGGGAAGATGAATCGCCCAGCATATCGAGGAGGAGATCGCCTGCAAGTTGGATAGAGGCGAGAGGGTTGCGCAAGTCGTGGGCAGCGATCTGCATAAAGCGGTCTTTCAGGGCGCTTTGTTGCTCGAGATTTTTCCTGAGACGGACAATTTCCAGGTGGGTGCGCACCCGAGCCAAAACCTCTTCATGCTGGAAAGGCTTGGTGATGTAATCCACTGCACCGACCTCGAACCCTAGGACCTTGTAGCCGGTTTCCGCCAAGGCGGTCATGAAAATAACTGGCGTGGAGGAAAAACGATTATCTTTTTTTAGTCGCCGACAGGTTTCGAAGCCGTCAATGCCCGGCATCATAACATCCAGTAAAACTAAGTCGGGCAGTCCGAATTCCATCTGTTCGAGGGCGCTGGCACCGTCTTCAGCCACACGGGTTTGATAGCCGGACACTTCCAGCATTTCTGCCAAGACACCCAAGTTAGCCGAGGTGTCATCCACAAGGAGGATGGTGGGAGATGGGTCGGTCATAAAGGGTTATTTTTATTAGTTTTGATCAGCAATTCAATCCATTCTTTCAACAGTTTGATTTTGTAGGAAGAGACCAAGTTAGCGACCCTGTCCGAGAACGGCTGGAGTTTGTGGTTTTCCAGCGCCAAGGAGGCTGCCTGCTCGCCGACTTGTTTGAGATTACCGCGCTTAGCGAGGTCGAGCAGATGGGAGAGTTGGTCTTTGCTGGGTAGGGCGTGGCCGGGATCCCACTCCAAATCAGGGATGGGCCGGTCAAGCTGTTGAGTTTGAGGGGCAGTATTCCAAGTGATGCCGAGGTGCCTTGAAATCATATCGAAGAGCGCCTGCTCTTTGAATGGTTTTGGTAGGAAATCATTACAGCCTGCCTGGAGGCAGTCGGCTTGATCCAAATCAAAAGCACTGGCGGAAATAGCTATGATTTTGACGCCGGGTCCTAGAATGGAGCTGCGCAGCAGACGGGTGGTTTCTAGGCCGTCTATACTGGGCATGCGCAGGTCCATAAAGATGAGGTGCGGTTGCCAGATGCTGGCAGTCTCGATCGCGCGGTTGCCGCTGTCGCACAGGCGTATTTCGAAGCCGAGAGGCTGCAAGAGATCCATCAGTAAACTACGGTTTTCGGTTTTGTCATCCACGACCAAAATTTTCTTGCGAGGGCCTTCGTAGCCTTGTGGGTGGCAGTGGGTAACAGGGGACGACATAGCGCTGGGATCCAGCGTTACTGGAACCAAGGGGATATCTACTGTGAAAAGGCTGCCTTGGCCAAGGATAGAAGAAGCTTGGACAGAGCCGGACATGAGAGAGAGGATTCGCTTGACGATGGCCAACCCTAGGCCAGATCCCTCGGCGCGCCGTTCTATGGAGCCAACCTGCTGGAATGGCTCAAAAATAGTGGAGAGATCTTGGGGTGCGATGCCAGGGCCAGTGTCTTGGATTTCGAAGATCAGCCGCCCGCCTTGGCAGAGTGCCCGGAGTTCGATGGAGCCTTTGTCCGTGAATTTGACTGCGTTGCCCAAGAGGTTGAGGAGCACCTGCCGTAACTTCTGCTCGTCCACTTGGATGCCTTCAGGGAGCGTCTCATCGCGGACGATTCGACCCACTAATTTTTTCTCTGAGAACCGTGGTTTGATTAAAGCCCAGATGTTGTCGAGGAAGTCGTGCAAGTGGATATTCTTGGGAAATAATTCGACCCGGCCGGCTTCGACTTTGGAGATGTCGAGGACATCGTTGATCAGCGAGAGAAGGTGTTCACCTGATCGGAGGATAGTGGTGAGGGCGCGGCTGGTCTTGGCATCTGACTGGTGCTCTCGCAGCAATATTTGGGCGTATCCCAGAACCGCGTTGAGCGGCGTGCGGAGTTCATGGCTCATGGTAGCTAGAAACTGGGTTTTTGCCAAGTTGGCTGCATCGGATTCAGTTTTGGCTTGGAGCAGGTGTTCCTCAGCCAATTTTCGTTCTGTGATATCTTGTTTGACCGAGGCGAAGTGGGTGGTCTCTCCCGCGTCGTTTTTGATGGGGGAAATAGTGACGATTTCCCAGTAGAACTCACCATTTTTTCGCCTGTTGGCCATCTCTCCGCGCCATTCGCGCTCTGACATGAGGGTCTCCCACATCTCCTTATAAACCGAGTCGGGAGAGATGCCCGACTTGAAGATTCTCGGAGTGCCTCCAAGGATTTCCTCCAGGCTGTAGCCTGTAGTCTGCGCTGTTGCTGGATTAGCATATTCGATGATGCCTTGACAGTCGGTAATTACGATCGGCACGGGAGCTTGTTCGACTACGCGACTCAGCTTTCGCAGTTCATTTTTGGTCTTGTTTCGCTCGGATACATCCTTGGCGACGCTGGTGAAGAATAGGCTGCCATATCTCTCCCAGGGGCTCACGGTCAACTCCATCGAAAATTCGCTCCCATCCTTGCGGGTGCCTTCGACTTCGAGTAATTGGCCGGCAACCTTTGTCGTCCGCATATTGCGGTAACGAGACATTCCTTCCTCGTGCCTGGCTCGGTAGCGAGAGGGGATAATGATGGAAAGAGGTTGGCCGATGGCTTCTGCGGCACTCCATCCGAAAATCTGTTCGGCTGCCTTATTCCAAGCGATAATCAAACCTTGCTCATTGCTCGTAATAAAAGCCTCGTTGATGGAGTCGAGCGTCAGGGTGAGGCGTTCGTCCCGCTCAGCGAGATCGCGATTAGTTAGCTGGAGAGCAGCGGTGGCTTCTTCAATTTTTTGCTTGAGTTCAAGCTGTGCTTTCTGGGTGGATTCGCGGGCAGTTTTCTCCGCCTCTAGCCAGCGTCTCCAGAACATGGACAGAGAGAGCAACACGCCAAGCAGGGCTGCAAACACCTGGTGGAGGTTGTTGCTGAGTTCGTCGAGCACTTGATGTCGATTCGTCTCAATCTCAATGGCTAGCTGTCTGAGCAGAGAGGCAACGGCTTCAGAGTGTCGGCGGTATTCGCAGCCAGTGATCAGCCGCAGCGCAGCCTGCTTATCGCCGCTTTTGAGCAAGTCAAAAGCCTCTTGGCGCAGTTCGTCCAGACGGTCATAAGTGTCCTTGAGAGAAGCGTTCTGCATGCGCGAAGACTTTGGCAGCAGTTTTTTGAGCTGAATCAAGGCGTCGAGCAGTAGAATGCGGTGCCGGCGGTAACGATCTTCGAGGGGGAGGTTGCCTCCCTGGCCTTCTTTGCCAGTGAGAATACTCCATTTGGAAGAAAAGGCTGTGACCTCGTCGTAATACAGGATGCGGCCATTGAGTTCCAGCAGGCGTGTGCTTGTGCGCTGCTCTTGTTGAGTGTGTTTCTGAAGATCCCAAAACTGTAGAGTGAGCCAGAGGATGGTTGTTCCTGCTACAATAGGAGGGAGAGCCGTGAGAATTAAAACTTTTTTGGGTTCTTGTCCGGCGGTTGTTTTCGAGAGCCAGGTGAGAGTGGCTCGGGCGAGTGCAACGATAGCAACGAAAGCGGCAAAAGCACCCAAGACGCCTTGGCGGATTCTCTCCAGCCGAGCCAAATAGTAGCAGGCCTCTACATCGAGGCCGACCACACAGATCACCTCCCCTGTCTCAGGGTGTAAGACAGGAGCCATGCCCGAGATGAACGAGCCAAACTCGTCTTTGTAGGGGCCTTGGACACAGGCTTTTTTATTTTGGAAAATCTGGAGAGTTGTTGCGGTTGGCTCTAGGTAGAGAGAACCAGGCGGAGAAGCCATCGGGCTATTTTCTGGATAAGTTTCCGGACCAAAAACAATACGGCCATCCCGCATGGCCATGCTGTAGATGCCGCTGTTGGGGATGCTTTTGGAATAGTCCTGCATCAGAACTGCAATCTGGTCAAACTGGGGCCTGAACTTGTCATCGGCCGTGAAGGTCAAAGCCAGTGCTGATTGAGGGGGGATGGCCGTGGCCAAATCTTCGACCGTGCGCAAGATGCGACCTCGCATCTCGGCATCCACGGAGTCTTGCCGCCAGTCAGCCGTGAGCCATCCGATACAGCCCAAGCCAACGAAAAAAAGGACTTGGAATACTAGACTGTATCGGGATGCGGGTAGTGTCGGCATAAGCAGGGAGCCCGCCTAGAGGCGGAGAGCTATTTGCGTTTCAGCACGCCTGGCATGGGCTCGAGACCTTTGCCGCTGCCGCGCTTGGGTCCGTCTATGCTTTCGTATCCGGAATCGGTGCTGTTCTGCATGCTGTCGGCAGGCAGGGGAGGGACGCCGTCGGTGAGTGCGGGGAGTTGCTTGCTTTCCTCCTCGCGGCGTTTCATCTCGTCTTCGAGAGCTGCAATTTTCTGTCTGGCTGTCTCGAGTTCGCGGGTCATCTTTTCAGTTTCACGGACACGCTGTTCGAGAGCTGTGATGGTGGCCTTGGCTTGGTCAATTTCCCCAGCCTTTTGCCCTTCGCGCAAAGCGGTGCTTTCGGCTTGGGCTGCGCGGCGTTCTGCCTGTTGGATTTGCGACTCCATCTGACCCTGTTTCATGAGAAAGATAGTAGTGACACCGACCAGAAGGAGGGCGGCAATGGACAGCACAACGATAGCGTTTCGGTTCATAATCTATCCTGAGAGTGTGGCGTAGATCCGGATTTGCAAGCCCAGAGGTGAGATGATTATTGGGTGCCCTTATTTTTTGCTTGATGCTTTTCGGTGGTCATACATACTCGCCCCCCTCATGAAAAAGGACATTCATCCCGATTACGCGGAGTGCATCATTCGGTGCACCTGCGGCGCGACTTACCATACCCGATCGGTGAAAAGGGAAATGCATGTTGGCATCTGTGCCTCCTGCCATCCGTTCTTCACCGGTCAGCAGAAGTTTGTGGACACCGCAGGCCGTGTGGAAAAATTCAGCCGCCGCTATGGCGCAACCAAGCTTGCCGAAAAAGCAGCGAAAAAAGCCGCTGGCAAATAGCGGTAGCAGAAAGAGTGTGGGTGAGGGTCTCTCGACTCTCACCTTTTTTATTTTTTCTAGTGGCCTGAACCGAGGGATGATCCAGCCATGTTTGATCTGACCCCCCATATCGCAAGGCTCCACAACAGGTTTGAGGAACTCGAGGGGCAACTGGCTGAAGGCTCTGTATTCTCCAATCCCGCCAAAGCGCAGGAAGTGACCCGCGAGCATAGCCGGCTTAAGCTGGCGCTGGAGAACCACGCTGAGATGGGGCGCAAAGAGCGCTCCCTAGCAGACAATGCTTGCCTGCTGGCTAAGCCAGAAAACGAAGATCCAGAATTCCTCAAGATGCTTGAAGTCGAGCAGGGCGAACTCGAGGCCGACATCTGCCGGCTCAGGCTCGGAGTCGAGTCGGCCATCCTGCCCCCTGATCCAGCCGATGACCGAAATGTGATGTTTGAGATTCGGGCAGGCACGGGAGGTAGCGAGGCAGCACTGTTTGCCGCCGACCTTTTCCGGATGTATAGCCGATTCATCGAACGCAAAGCAGGATGGAAAATCGAGGTTCTAGAGTGTAGCCCTGCTGATATTGGCGGACTGCGAGAAGTTATTTTTTGTGTGTCAGGAGAACAGGTTTTTCGCCAACTCCGATTCGAGAGCGGGGTCCACAGGGTGCAGCGCGTGCCAGCTACCGAAGCCCAAGGTCGCATTCATACCTCGACAGCAACCGTAGCTGTGTTGCCAGAAGCACAGGAAGTGGATCTGGTCATCAAGTCCGATGAGTTGCGCATCGAGGTCTGTCGCGCCGGTGGCCCGGGTGGGCAAGGGGTCAATACCACAGATTCTGCCGTGCAGATCACGCACATACCCACCGGCATGATTGTGCGGTGCCAAGACGGGCGTTCCCAACTCAAGAACAAGGATAAAGCCTTGAGCATTCTCCGCTCCCGACTGCTTGAGCAAAAGCAGGCCGAGGCAGATCAGCAGATGGCAGCCCAGCGCAAATCGCAGGTGGGCACCGGCGACCGCAACGAAAAAATCCGCACCTACAACTACCCCCAAAACCGGATCACCGACCACCGTATCGGTCGCACTACCAACGATCTGTCCTCCTTCATGGAGGGCTATATCCAAGAAATGCTGGATGCGCTCGTGCAGGATTTTGTGGCGCAAAAGCTATTGGACATGCAGAATAGCCAGCCATGACACTGCTCGAACTGTTGAATGCGACAGCCGACTACTTCCTGAAAAAAGGAGTGGTGCAGCCCCGCCTCAACGCCGAGCAGATCACTGCCGCCACTCTTGGGGTGAAAAGGCTCGACCTCTATCTCCAGTTCCAACGGGTCATGACCCAGCAGGAGCTGGACGCCCTACGCCCCTTGGTCAAGCGCCGGGGCGAACGAGAGCCTTTGCAGCATATAGTGGGCACAGCCCATTTTTTCGGGTTTGATTTTCGCTGCGACAAAAGAGCGTTGATACCCCGGCCAGAAACAGAGGTGTTGGTGCAGACATTGTTGAACCACTGTGCTCCATCGGAAGGTGTATTGTGGGATGTCGGCACCGGCAGCGGTATTATCGCCATCTCTTTTCTGAAACACAAACCAGGGTGGAAGGCCGTTGCTAGTGATATCTCGCTGGAAGCCCTTTCCCTTGCCAAGGAAAATGCCGCTCTCCACGCAGTGGATGGGCGGATGTTGTTTGTCCAAGCGCACCTGCTGGATTCTGTCAAAGGCATGGTAGATGCCGTAGCTGCAAATTTGCCCTACTTGCCATCAGGCTGGATTGCCGGCTTGCAGCCCGAGGTGCAACACGATCCTCGCCTCGCGCTTGATGGTGGGCACGATGGGTTGCGGCTGATTCTGCCTCTGGTGAAAGCTCTACCTTCCATACTCAAACCTGATGGAGCCTGTGCTCTCGAAATCGCCCCGGAGCAGAACATGGCCGTCGAACAGGTCTTCTGGGATGCTGGATTGGTGGATGTGGGCACGATTCAAGACTTGGCCGGCATCTATCGCATAGCTGTTGGGCGAAAAAAAACAGCTCCTGTGCAGCCCATCCGACCGTCCAGCGCATAAAGAGCCAAGGCTTCAGCCGTTAATAAAATCCCCGAGACGAAGATAGTTATCCTCTGGGATACCCGCGTCTTTGAATCTTTGTTGGGCTTGTTCGATGTCGTAGGAGACTCGGCGCAGACGCAGTGTCTGGGTGTGGCGGTCATAGAGACAATAACTCGCACGGCTATCGCTGTCGCGTGGCTGACCGACGCTACCGACATTCACAGTGTAGCTGTTGGCGGGATCGAGTCGGATCGGGTCGTCCACTGGCAGCTCAAGCAAGCTGCATCCCTCGGGAGCAGATTGCAGGAGCATGGGGATATGAGTATGCCCGACGAAACAGATAGGCGAAGTCTGATTGGAAAAATGGGCTAGGACTTCCTCGGCAGTGTCCAGGTAGTTGAACTGGGTTGGGTTATTGAGCGATGAATGGCAAAGAGTCAAAGCCCCGAGTTCTGCGACGATGGGCAGCTCGTTCAACCAAGCTTGTTGTTCGGAGGAAAGCGTGCGTTCTGCCAGGGCTAAGGGGTTGGCAATACGGTCGGGGAGATCAATGGAACCCAGCACACGGAGTAGAACCTCGTGGTTGCCCAAGACGGTGGCACCGTAGCCGCAGCGGGACATCACTTTCTCCAAGCAGTCCGAAGGGTCGGCACCGTAACCAATAATATCGCCGAGACAATATATCTGCTCGCACTCGAAACTGTCTATGTCGGCTAGCACGGCATCCAGAGCTACGACATTAGCGTGGATATCGCTGATGATAGCTGACCAGACTGGGGTGATCCCGGGTCTAGAAGTCAGGCTGTCCAAAGAAACTTTTTTCTTCTTTGCAGAGATAGTCTTTTTTTTCGGTGGCATGGAGGGGGATTTTTATAGCACTTGTGTCAAACCCCAGTGACGAGAAGTCTAGCCCTTGAGTATCTTACGGTTTGTGGATAGGGAGAAGCAGGGGCACGATGACGATCAAGATACCGGAGGCCAAACCGAGCAACATGGGCAAGCGGTGCCCCTTGGTCGCCACTTTCCAAAGCCATTGCCAGTGCAACGCCAAGTGCAGTATGAGCAAGGCAACGAACAGGTAGCTGCACCAAGTGTGCAAGTCGCTCCACTCGTGCTTGTCCATAGTGAGTAATTCATTACCGCGATTCTTCGGTCCGCGCCCGAGCTTGAATGCGAGAGCAAAGCCAGTGGAGGTCAGAACGCAAGCGCTGATCCAGAGCAAAAAATTCAGGATGCGGTTGGCGGTAGATTTCATGGGGTGCGAGGCTCGCTTATTTCTTTTTGGGATCGGAAGCTGCCTCTTCCTCGAGGAGTTTTACGACATCTTTGAATTTGGACTCGTTACCAGAATCAATCTGGATCAGAGTCTTATGGGCGTCGATCATGGTCTGGGTGACTTCGGATTTGGCGGCAGGTTTGGGTGTGTCGATCGGGGTGGGTTCCGGAAAATCAGACGGGGCAGGATCTGCGCTCACTGTCAGTAATTTATCCAATCCCATGTTCTCGATGAGTTCGAGGTTGCGTCCCTGCGTGGCGCAAAGGGTCATCTCCCCACCGGACTGACGCAGGCGCAAAGCCAAGCTCGCCAAGGTTCCGAGGAAAGTGCTGTCCATGCCTAAGCACTGCGACAGGTCGAAGCAGAAATGCTTAGAGCCACCGTCCAAAATTTTTTTACCAGCGTCCTTCAAGATCCTAGAGTTCTGGAAAGAACCCTTGCCGGTCACCTTGAACAACGCCCGGTCAGCCGAAGTGCTGACCCACAATATGGGCTGATTCACAGTGCCTATCTAATGGACAGTCGCCCAGCGCGTCAACTAGAACATCACGGCTGCTCTCTGAAGCTGCCGGGGTCACATCAGGGAGACTGGATCCACATCGGCGGCCACCCAGACCCCTTCGGGCCAGCGGGCTTCCAACAGCACTGGACGCGCCAATGCCCCAAACCGGGTCATGCTGCTTGTCTTGGCAAAGACCTGCCAGCGATGCCAGTCTTGCATCTTCTCGATGGGTGCAGGAGCTGCCGCTCCAATTTCTGCTACAGCTCCCGCCGCCTGCCTCAGTAGTCCCTCGAGGTGGCGTGCGGAAAATTCCGCCTTCTCCTCGGATCGCGCCCTGACTGTGAACAGCACGCAGCGCAGGCTGGGGGGATAGGCGTAGTGCTGGCGAAACCCTAACTCCTCCTCGACAAACCCGTGGTAGTCGTGGCGTCGGGCGTATTGGATAGCCGGATGGCCTGGGGAGTAGCTCTGGACGATGACCTCCCCGCGAATCCCGCCGCGGCCTGCCCGTCCGGCGACTTGCACGAGGAGTTGGAAGACTCTCTCGCTGGCGCGGAAATCCGGCAGCCCCAGTGCTAGGTCAGCATGAATGACTCCCACCAGAGTCACATTCGGGAAATGGAGTCCTTTGGCGATCATTTGCGTGCCCACCAAGATGTCTATTTTGCCAGTTTTAAAAGCGGACAACATTCCGGTGTAAGCGCCTTTTTTCGACATCGTGTCAGAGTCCACCCGAGCCAGGCTCGCCTTCGGGAAGAGCTTGGAAATAGTCAGCTCCACCTTTTGCGTGCCTGCGCTTCCAAAACGGATTTTCGGGTCGCCGCACGCGGGGCATTTGGTCGGAGCTGGCTCCGTGTGCCCGCACAGGTGGCAGGCCATCCGTTGCCCCGTGCGGTGGTAGGTCAGAGGCACGGAACAGTGCTGGCAAGTCACCGTGTGACCGCACGCTGTGCAGAGCAGGGATGAGGCGAACCCTCGGCGGTTGATAAAAAGTATGGTTTGCTCGCCCTTTTCCAGCCTTTGCAGCACTGCCTCGTGGAGTTTGCGCGAGATCACCGCGCCACCGGGGCCTTGCTTCTCGCGGCGCATGTCCACGACAAAAAGGGTTGGCATTTGTTGTGAATCCACCCGGCAAGTCAAGGAGGTCAGACCATATTTTCCACTCTTGGCATTGTGCCATGTCTCGAGGGAAGGGGTGGCGCTCCCGAGCAGCACCGCCGCGTGCTCCATGCGCCCGCGCACCACGGCCACATCACGCGCGTGATAGCGTGGGGCATCCTGCTGCTTGTAGCCGGGCTCGTGCTCTTCATCCACGACGATGATGCCGAGGTTTTGCACTGGGGCGAACACCGCGGAGCGCGCGCCGATGACGAGGCGGGAGGTGCCCGCACGGATTTTATGCCATTGGTCATGCCGCTCTCCTGCCGAGAGGTTGGAGTGCAACACGGCTATGCCACCAGCCAAGCGGGAGAAGCGGGAGCGAAAGCGGTCCACACTCTGGGGGGTCAGTGAAATTTCTGGCACGAGCACGATAGCACTTTTTCCCCGAGCCAGCGCATCGCCGATGGCGCGGAGATAGACCTCCGTCTTGCCACTGCCTGTGACGCCGTGCAAGAGCACGGGTGCGGGCTCGGGCTTCGACATCTCTGCCATGACCCTGTCCAGCGCCACCACTTGCTCATCGGTCAAAGTGGTGGGAGCACTTTCGGCGAAGAGGCCGCTGGATTCGGGCTCGCGTTCCACCGTTTGGTCTTGCAAGGAGACCCACCCCTTGCGGGTGAGGGCTTGGAGCGCTTGCCGGGGTATGCCCCTCGCTACGAGATCGGTAACGGGGAGCGGGCCTGTGGTAGTGAGTGTCTCGAGGGCTTCGGCCTGTTTCGGAGCTTTTTTTCGCAGGGCTTGCATCTGCACTGCATCTGGCAAGTTTTCGAGGTGCGCATAGATCAGGGTCTTGAACGAACTGTCCGTGTTGCGCACCGACTCGGGCAGGATGCCTGTCATCGCTTTTTCCAAGGGGCAGAGGTAGTAAGTGGCCATCCACGAGGCGAGCTGCACCAAGGTGGACGGAATCAAGGGGGTATCGCTATGCAGGGCGGACACGGGTTTGAGACGCGAATGTCCTGCTACCTCGGGGAATGCGATCACGAAGCCCCAACATTCTCGTCCGCCAAAAGGCACCCGCACGCGGTGCCCGAGCTGGATGCGATCCCGCATCTCGGGCGGGATCTCGTAATCGAAGGTCCGGTCGAGCGCGATATCGGTAAGCACTCTGGCGATGTCGGGCATGGATCTATGGTGCGGCAGTCCCCCCACTCTCGTCCATAAAACAAGGCGTGCCAAGGTGCATTTTTGCGCTAGGCTACTGGTATGGCTTTTGTTGCCAAACTTGTATTCTCGTTGCTGCTCGCCTTCGCGCTCGCCCTCTGGTGGCACGAGCAACGGAGCCATCAAGCTTCGCTCTATGACGAGTGGATTGCCGAGGCTGCTACCAAGTGGGATCTCGACTCGGATCTCATCCGGGCGGTGATCTGGCGGGAGACAAATTTTGATCCGACGAAACTGGGCTCTGCGCAGGAGCGGGGTCTGATGCAGGTCACGCCCGTCGCTGCCGAAGAATGGGCCAAGAGCGAAAAAATAAAAAAATTCCAAGTCGAACAACTCGCGCATCCGCGCACGGGAATCATGGCAGGGTGCTGGTATCTCCAGCGCGCTCTGAAACGGTGGAAAGACCGCGACGATCCGGTGCCCTTTGCCTTGGCGGAATACAACGCCGGACGATCCAACGCGCTGCGCTGGGCGGCGAGCGAGGGTGTTCCGCTCGGAGCGCAGGAGTTCATCGAGCGCATCTCGTTTCCGAGCACGAAAGCCTATGTGCAAACCATCTTGAGCAAAATGGAAGACTACCGTTCGCAGTCGCGACTGGGACTAGACAGTTTGCTGGTTCCCGAGGTGAAGGCGACCCAATAAGGGGGGCGCTTCAGCCGGCAAACTGCGAGAGGAAGCGGAGGTCGTTCTGCTCGTAGTGGCGCAGGTCGGGCACGCCTTGTAGAGTCATGGCTAAACGCTCGACTCCCATGCCGAAGGCATAGCCGGTGTATCGTTCCGCATCATATCCGACAGCCGCGAATACAGCGGGATCCACCATGCCACATCCCATGATCTCGAGCCATGTCTTGCCTTTGGCTGCGAGCAGCGGCGTGCTTACATCTACTTCAAAGCTGGGCTCGGTGAACGGGAAAAAGTGGGGTCTGAACCGAATCTGCGTTTTGTCGCCGAGCAACTCTTTGAAAAAGAATTCGAGTGTGCCTTTGAGGTCGGCGAGCCCGATGCCCTCGCTCACGACGAGCCCTTCCACTTGGTGGAAGCTGGCGGCATGGGTGGCATCAATCTCGTCGCGACGGTAGCACCGACCGGGGCAGATAATCCGCAGCGGTGGCTTGCTGTTTTTCATCACGCGGATTTGCACGGGCGATGTCTGGGAGCGCAGGAGGAGTTTCCCCTCGGTGGGATGTCCCGGCAGATCTACAAAAAAGGTATCTTTCTCGTTGCGTGCCGGGTGGTCGGACGGCGTGTTGAGCGCGTCGAAGTTATTAAATTCGGTCTCGATATCGGGGCCTTCCGCGAGGCTGAATCCCATGCGCGCAAAAATATCCGTGATGCGGTAGAGCGTTTGAGTCAGGGGATGGAGTGAGCCTCGGGGCACGGGGCGTCCAGGTAAGGTGGCGTCAACAGAGGACTCGAGCGCGGCATCTTCGAGTTCACCTTTGCGGGTTTCCCAGAGGGTTTCCAGCCGGCTTTTGACCTCGTTGAGTTTTTTGCCGAAGAGAGGTTTTTGGTCTTTGGGCACTTCTTTGAAGCGTTCTGTGATTGACGCCAGGGCACCTTTCTTTGACAAGAAGAGGAGACGGGCATCTTCCAGCGCCTGCAAGCTGGCCGCATGGGACAGCGCGGTTTCACCGGATGACAAAATCTGGTCGAGTTCGGAAAGCATGGTTGGGAGAATGTCAAAAGAGGGAGCCACATGGCAACGCGATTTATTAGAAGAATGATTGGGATAGCGATAACCGCCCTGTGCGGTGCTGCACCCGTGCTAGCCCAGACCGGTGGCGATGAGTTACCAGAATCCACGGCGGCATCCTTGGTGCCTGCGGAAAGCGCGGCTCCCTCCCCGACTCCTGCTGTTCCCGATCCAGATCAGGTGGATGAGGATACCGAGTTGGCTGCTGCTGTGGTGGAGGTGACCCGATCCGTCTCTCGAGTCAGCCAAGCGGATCGTGTGCCTTTTACAGTGACGGTCACGAACAACCTGACGAAGAAATTTGACGCTACGGTGTTCCTGCTTTTTGAAGGTTTCGAAAAATGGCGCATGGGGGTGGCACCCTCGCCGGGTTCACCTGTGAGCGTGGGGGGATCCATGGCCGCGTCGGAATTACCTCTCTGCCAGAGAGGCACCAAAGCTTCTTTGCGTCTTTCTCTCGAGCTGAAGACCGCGCGATGGGAGTATGGGTCAGGTTTTGTCTGCGCCCCGATTTTGAATGTAGAACAAGGCGCCGCTTTTAAAATTCGTGAGTTCCAACGCGTGGACGCCCGGGGGAGTGGATCTGCTGTCGTGGCAGAGGGTCAGTGGAACAAGACAGAATCAGGTGTTGAGCTGAAGCTGCTGGCTCGTGCTGGTGCGCAGGATGGCTATTGGGAAATACATTTTGACCCGCTGGGGGTGGTGCAACAGCCTTGGCTTGCACCAATCTACTTGCTCCCATCGGGCACTGAGTTGTTCTACACTCCTGTTGCCGGTGGCACGCTTCGCAGCCGCGTGCGTCTGCTCTCTGCTGAGAGGGATGTGGCAGGGCAGGCGTCGGCACGACTGCTCTTGAGTCTGGAGGAAGGTAAGACGGCGGTGGCCCAAGTCATCTACTGGAATAAAGTTGGCGGGGCGTGGAGAGCCTATTGCCCCTACACTGGGCGGTTGAGCAACGCGCGTGATCCGGATTACATGCCCGAGTTGGCGACCCCGAAAGAAATGAGCACGGCCACGCACCGTGTGACAGTTCGACCTGAGATGCTGCCTAAGAAAAAGTAGCTCTGTCAGCGGTATTTTTTTATCGTGTTTTTCAATGCGGAAAGGTAGAGTGTTTTGCAAATGAATTTGAGCCATTTCGTTGTTCCGGGAAAATCTCAAGCAAATCCCTCCAATATTGTCAGCAGTGGTTCGCTGCGTTTCACGGTGATCACGCCCAGCTTGATCCGTTGTCAGTGGCAGGCAGAGGGGAGTTTTGAAGATGCCTCTTCACAACATTTTTGGCATCGCGACCTCGGTGCCGTGGAGTTCCGTGGACAGGTTTTTCATGATGGTGGGGTCAGGATCGAGACAGAAGCTTTGGTGCTCGAGTGTTCCTCCCAAGGTTTTTTCTCGAGGGAAAGTCTGGCAGTCACCCTGAAAGCTACGGGATTTACTTGGCACTATGGACAGGCGGATACAGCCAATTTAAAAGGCAGCGTGCGGACGCTCGACAACTGTGATGGAGAGATGCACTACAGCGAGTGCCGTCCCGTGGCGGTGTCAGAGGGTATTGTTTCACGATCGGGCTGGGCTGTGGTGGACGACAGCACTTCACTGGTTTTCAGCGAGGAAGGTTGGTTGCGTCCGAGACAGCAGCGAGGGGTAGATTTTTATTTCTTTGGTTATGGCCACCGCTTTTCAGAGGCTCTCGCGGATTATTATAAAATTGCTGGAGCTCCACCCTTGGTCGCCAAGTGGGTTCTCGGGCTCTGGTGGAGCCGCTGGGAGAAATACCGTCAGTCGGATCTGGAGGGTATCGTAGATGAGTTTGAGACGCATGGGCTGCCGCTTTCTGTCTGTGTTGTGGATATGGATTGGCACATGCCAGGTTGGACTGGCTACACATGGAGCCCGGCATTTTTTCCTGACCCCGAAGGCTTTTTTCAGCGCATCCATGCCAAGGGCGCACATGCCTGCCTGAACTTGCATCCCTCCTCGGGCGTGGCTGAACATGAGTCTGCCTATGCTGAGATAGCTTCTTTCATGGGCGTGGATCCCGCGTCGAAAGAGACTGTAAAATTCGATATAGCCAACCCGAAATTCATCGAGGCCTATTTTCGTTTTCTGCACCATCCCCTCGAGAAGCAGGGGGTGGACTTTTGGTGGATAGATTGGCAGCAGGAAAAAACCACGCAATTGGCCGGGCTCGATCCTCTCTGGTATCTGAACCACCTTCACGCTCTGGACATCGCCCGCGATGGTTCTCGTCGTCCGCTGATCTTGTCTCGCTGGGGTGGAGCCGGGTCGCACCGTTACCCTGTTGGGTTTTCTGGGGATGCTGTATCATCGTGGGCCTCTTTGGATTATCAGGTGCGCCTGACATCGCAGTCAGCCAATGTGGGCTACGGCTGTTGGAGCCACGACATCGGGGGGTTCCAGAAGGGTGATCCGAACAATCACGATCTGTTCGTGCGCTGGGTGCAGTTTGGCTGCCTGAGCCCTGTCATGCGATTCCACAACTGTGGCGACCCCACGCTGGATTATAAGCCGTGGCATAAACCTGAGCCTTATCGTTCTGCGGCTCTGGGTGCCTTGCACTTGCGTCGTGCGCTGATGCCCTACATCTACACGGCGGTGCGTGACAATTCCTGTGGGGGGCTACCTCTCTGTCTGCCACTCTACTACCGCCACCCTGAAATCGAGGATGCCTATCTCTGCCCTGACCAATACTCCTTTGGCCCCGATCTGCTAGCGGCGCCAGTGGTGGCTCCGGCTGACGCCTCGACAGGGTTATCCCGTCGCGATGTCTGGTTCCCAGAGGGCGAGTGGTTTGATTTCCAGACCGGAAGAAAAATTGAGCAGTCAGGTTGGAGTGCCGTGCATTGTGCCCCCGATCAAATCCCGCTATTCGCAGTGGGTGGCGCTGCTTTTCCTATGGAGAGTGCCGGGTCTGAATGGCTCGTTTTCCCCGGTTCCCATACATCGAAGTTCTATGATGATGACGGGGAGTCAGCAGCCTATCAAAATGGGGACTACGCTGAGGTGTCCTGCACCACCGAGTGGCAGGGGGAACGGCTCTTCGTTACCTTCTCCCAGTTGGGTGGCAACCGTCGTTGGTCGCAGCAGGCTCGCCTTCGCCTTCGCGGTTTTGTGGCGAAGCAAGCGATACTCTCGATCCGTGGTGTGGGGGACACCTTCCCCATGCAGAGAGAGGGAGGCGATTGGGTGAGCGCTCCCATCGCTCTCCGAGATGGCGAGAAAATAGAGGTGCTGTTCGAGGGTGGTGTGGGTCTTCTTACGAATTATACCGAAGAGGATTTTTTGGCTTTGGTAAAAACCTTTCGCATGAGCAGTCACGGTCCACGGCAGATGGCTGAGACCGGGCGACGATTCTCGGACGATATCCGCTCGATTGGCCAGTTTATCCCGGAATTTTCTACGGAACAGATCCGGTGTCTGGTCGAAGTCTTTGCAAGGTGTGGCGTGTCGTCGCGTCGTCTTGCGGACGGGACTGAGCATGTCTTTTGGTGGAACCATGGCAGGCAGACAGACTTCAGCGTCCGCTTCACTCGCGGCAAGGACACCGTCTATTTTGATGAAATGCACAAAGGCGAGGAAAGCTCGGGAGGAGCGGTGTTTCATCGGGGAGAAGCCGTGCGAGGCTGGCGCCTACAGGCCAACTACCTTGACTTGACCTACCTGACCCTGCAGCAGCGATAAAGCTGATCGCTGAATTCAATGCACCCCGTCTTCATGCAGGTATCAGAGAATCTAATCATGTTAAACAACTGCTTATGATCATCTAATAATAATCAGGCGTGACAAAATAATCATTGCTAAAACTCAGATGCAGACTAGTGAAAATACTTAGTCCTAAGGGAAAATGTTAAAATGATTGCAAAATTGGCAGACAAGTTGAAGAGCTGGGCTGGCGGGGAACTGGCGTCAGGGTCGGCGCGTGCTCGCGGAGCGAAAAAGTCACAACTGGTTTTGGAAACGCTCGAAAATCGTATTCTCTACAGTGCTACGCCTACGGTTTCTGTCACGACACCAGATCCTAAAATAGGTGAGGATTTTCAGATTCAAGTCAACTTTGACAACACCCATGCCACCCAAGAGGGCTACGGCCCGTTCATTGACCTAGCGATTGATCGCACAGGTGCCGATGGTGTTTACAACTCTCAGACCAACACTTGGACCTCTGTGGCGGATGGCATCACGGTCGGAGCCTCTGGCAAGGTCAAATACCTTGGGTCCAATGTCAATTACCAGATATTGACTCTCGACGACGACAGCAACAATGACGGTGACTCCCTTGATGCCACCGATGGTGTTCTCCATCCCTACGCTAAGGATTCCTCCGGAAATGGTATTTACATCAAGACGACTGATGCTTGGTTAGGTGGCCGTTACCAGAACGGGGATCAGATCATCGTGATCGAACTGCCGTTTGGTAGTTTTGCTGCCGATCAGCCCGCTGCGACTATCACTATTGATGCCAGCATGAGCAATCAGGCGGATCTCTACGACTCGACCAACGCGACAGTGACTGAGCTAGAAGTCACAGCTCGCGGTGGGTTCCGTTACGGAAATGATCCTTTGGATAATCCGGGGGTTGATCCCGATGGAGGCGGGTCGCTCCCTGTCGAACAAACCATTTTTGGGGCGGCAAGTTCTGATCATGCCAAACCTTCCATCATGACGGTGACCAAGCAGTATATTGGTCCTGAAGACGAGACGGCCACCGGCCCAAATTTTGAGCGCCGCTACCGCATTAATGTGGACATTGCCAATGGCCAGACGCTGTCGAGTTTGACTCTGGCCGATGTGATGCCTGGGCTCGCTGGAGACGGTATTCCTGATGCGATGCAGTTTGTCGCCTTCACGGGTAGTTCTGCAGCCTACTCTACTACGGTCAACCATACCGTGTTAACCACCAGTCCCGGTGGCACATTGGAAATCTTGTTTGACAACCCCGTGTTGGGTGGGACTGCTTCAGTGGATGCCTACATAGAGTTTTCATTTTTCGTTCCTCGCATTGATGGTGATGGCAACGCCGTGCTCAATGCCACGACAGGTGCTTTTGAAAACCACTTCAACGAGGCTTACGGACACGGGGTTTGGGATCCGCTAGACACCCGCGATTCGGACATTCGCACTGCCGACCAAGCTACAGTGGATGGCAACCCGCTGAATCCGGCAAATCCTGTGCTTGACGGCGACCACGAGCACACCCTGCAAGCGCAGTCTATCGCCATCCAGAAATCAGTGTCAAATGTCACTACTGGCAACAGCACTTACAATGTGGGTAACACGCTGGAATATACTTTGAATTTTCAGGTATCGGACTACTTTGCCTTCGACAACCTTGTCATAACGGATCTGTATTCCGATGGTTTGCGTCTCGACACAACTTTCGCCCCGATTCTGAACATCACTTCTCATGGTAGTTCGATCACCAACAGCTCGTTCACTGGAGCCAGCGGGACGGGAGCTTTTGCTGCCACAAACTGGTCCCAGACTTTGCTCGGCGATGGAACGGACAACAATAACGATGTGACGCTGGAGGGCGGTCGCCAGCTCTCGTTCAATATTTCCAACGAATTGATTCGCCTGAATTGGGATGGCGATGGTCTAGGTGGCGTGGACGGCATGTTGCTCGGTGGCGGCGTGAAGGGCACAGCGGATCCTACGGATTACAATAACCCACTTGTGGCTCCTGGGGCTTTGCCTTTCGGTGCGACTACTGGCACTTTGAAGTTCCGTCTCGTCATCCAAAACAACTTTGAAGAGGACTACCCCAGTGGCGAGTCTCCAGTGAACCCCCGTGATGTTTTAACAAACGATGTCGAGATCACCGGACGAGTGTTGGACAACGACACACTCGCGGATAGTGACGGAGGAGCCTCCACGAACACGCCCATTGATGATAGTGGTGCCGATGTGACCATCACATCAGGTGTGCTAACCAAGACCATCTACGCAGTCAACGGGAGCACGACACTTCCTATCGTTAGTGGTCAGGTGCAAGTGAGCCCAGGGGATACGGTCACTTATCGAATTGAATATACTATTCCTACTGGCGATGTAGAAAACCTCGCTTTTACAGACTACCTGCCGATGCCGGTTTACAAGGCCAACGATCCCAACACTGACGGTGCCGCCGGTGGGCTCGGAGAGTGGGTGTATGACGGCGCTTGGGCTGGCAGTGCCCCAGCAACTGGACATGTCATTCTTGGTTCTACAGATACTTTTACAGCGGCCAGTGGACACACTCCGGCTGTTGCGTCAGTGGATGCTACGAACAACAGTCTCCGTTTCTATCCGGGGCTAGACTACGACTACGGTGCTAATACCCAGTTGAAGGCTGATTTCATGTTCACCGTGACGGTGGATGACGATCCGTTTGCAGATGGTCTTTACCTGACCAACCAAGTCCGTTCAGAGGAAGAAAATACTCAGTCGCCCGGATCAAAACAGGTGGCAGACTCGATCATCCAGATCGTGCTCAATGAGCCTGATGTGGAAATTTACAAGGGTGTCGTTGCCAGTGAAAAAGCTGGGGTCATCGCATCAGCGACTCTGGGTGGGCTGACCTTTGGTGCTATCGGAGCTGGCACAGGTGTCACTGCGGGTGTGATGGATGCCGTGGCTGATGCCACAACTTTCAGTAACAGCAACTTGACTACTGGAACACTTCCTGATGCCGGAGATAAAGTCCGCTATGCCCTCATTGTGGGCAATACAGGTCGTTCCGATGCTTACGATGTTACTTTTGAAGATACTATCCTAGCTCAGTTTGTGGATCCCGGTGCGCTGACGGCCAACCAGTTTATCACGGCGACCAACCTCGTCGTGCAACGGGGCGATCGCACGGCGCTCGTGCATGGCGTGGGTTACAATCTGACATGGAATGATGGCGCCAACACCTTTTCGATTGAACTGGTAGATAACTACGCTGATGCGGATGGCGGCGAGAGCAAACAGGGCGGTTTGAATCGTGGTTTGAATCAGGATGCAAGTGAGCGGACTGATGGTTTCAATTTTGTCATTGTCAGCTACGAGTTGACGCTCTCCTCCAATGTTTCTCCTAACTATTTCACAGCGCAGACACCGACCGATGCCTATATTCGGAACACGGCCTCTCTGACAAAATACGCAGGCAAAGAAGGTGGATACGATCACTTGCAGGTCAACAAGACTGAAGTAGCTGATATCAATACCGCGAACTTTGCTGTGACCAAGACCATTGTTGCCACCTCCGAGCCTGGCACTGGGTTAGCAGGCACGACGAACACTGTGGCTATCGGTGAAATAGTCCGCTATCGCATCCAGATCGAAATCCCCGAAGGCACAACGACCAATTTGATCGTGGACGACAACCTGCCAACCGGCATGCGTTTTATCAACGACGGAACCACTAAAATCGCCTTTGTCTCGGATACTAACAACGGTATTACTTCGTCGGAGCCAACTGGTTCGACCTTGGCTCTAGCTTTGGCCAATGGACCATGGCAGGCAGATCCCAACGCCTCTGCTACAGTGGATGACCCGACCTCTGTCGCGGTGACAGTTGTGCTCGGTAATGTTAACATCGGATCCAGCACAAGCCTGACTGTCAACACTGATTCGTATGTCAGCGGCACAGACCCTCAGTTCAAACTCGGCGATATAGTTAATTCAGACAATGATGCTGACAAAGAATATATCATCATCGAATTTAACGCATTGGTAGAAAATGTCGCAGCTAACCAAGCGGGAGTTGCTCTCACAAATACGGTGGATATCAAAGCTAACTCCGCCAACGATGCGCTGGCGTCTGGTGTCGGCAGTGTGTCTGTCAATGTAGTCGAACCACAGATCACTAACCTGAAGACGCAGGTGACCTCGGCTCTGCCTGCTGACGGAGGTGATACTTTCACTTATACCATTACTTTCTCCAACCAGCCGGTTTTTGAAATTACAGGTATTCCGTCCGTTCAGGTTGCCACCACGGCAGCATTGACAGGAGCTACTTACAACGCTGCCAGTGGAGTGGGTGGCACAGGCCAGTTTACCGGGGTTGCTCGCACTATTGATGGTGTTTCTCTGAACGCGGGTGACCGGGTGCTGGTCAAAGATCAGGCTACAGGGACTCAGAACGGTGTTTACCGTGTGTTTTATGTAGATGCACAGACGGATACAGTGATACTCGATCGTGCTCCTGACTATGATGCAAACGCCGAGGTGACTGATAATTCTCGCTTTGCCGTGAGCGGTGGCACGACGAACTCAGGGCGTGTTTACCTGCAAGAGTCTGCCTCTGTCACGCTCAACACTACAGCTCTTGCTTTCGCGCTCGTGCAGAACTCCACTGCCGTCAAAGTGGCCACTACGGCTAACTTGGCTGGTTTCACTGGCGCAGCAGGATCACAGGCTACCATCACAGGTATCGCCACCACACTGGACAGCGTGGCGCTCGTGGTTGGGGATCGCGTGCTGATAAAAAATCAAAGCACTCAAACCCAGAATGGCATCTACGAAGTCACTGCTGTGGCAGGCACTGCGAGCCTGCGTCGTGTGTCGGATTTCGATAACTCGTCTGAGATACCTCTGGGCTACCAAGTTTATATCCAGCAGGGAACCACTCTATCCGGACAGAGTTTCGGAATGTATTCAAGCATCACCAATGTGCTCGGTCCTGATGTCGCAGGCACTAATATGCAATGGCGTCGCATCGTGCAGATGCCAGCTTATAACATCACAGTGGCCGACACACTGCCTGCCGGTATTGAGCTGGTCAGTGTTACGGCCTCGGCTGCTGGCACCAATATTCCTGTTGGCGTGTCTGAAACAGCGCGCACTGTAACGGCCGGTGCTGGTGGTTCATTCACTTTGACCTTTGATTCACTCCCGGATGTAGCTGCCATCGGTGGTGCTGTGAAAAATATCACAGTGACCGTGACAGCGAAGCTAGGCGACGCCGCTATCTCTGGGGATATTCTCTCTAATAATGTCCTGGTTTCTTATGCCTCACTGCCGGGTGGCACGGGAACCGTGGGTGGTGCGAATACAACTGGCTCCTCCACGCCAGGAGCTTCAGGAGCTGCTGATGGAGCCCGTGACGGTTCTAGTGTGACTGCCACTGACAACACTTTCCCAGTTTATAACACTGGCCTGAATAACTACGAAGTTGGGGCGCAGTTTGCTGTGCAAGTGGGTGCCCCCTCGGTGGACAAGCGATTCCAGGGTGGCTCGATCACGAATGATGACACGAGCGCCTCCCATACGACTCTTGCCAATGTCGTGATCGGTGAGTCGGTCATCTACGATATTTTAGTCACTTTGGCTGAAGGCACGACTAATGGTCTGACCGTGCGTGATCTTGTTCCCTCGGGTCTGCGTCTGGACACCACTTACAACGGCGGCTTGGGTTATCAGCTCATCACCACTGCCGCGGCTAGCGGTGGACAAATGACTACGGATTTTGGTGCTGCTTTAGGGGCTCCTACGGTCACGGCTTTCGGTGCTGGCACCTTGGGTAACGACGGCGTGGATATGCAACTCGCTTTCGGTAACATCACTCTTGCTGCCAATGGCGCCAGTGGCGATAACTCATTTATCATCCGTGTCCAAGCTATCACGACCAATGTGGTCGGCAACCAAGCCTCCACCACGCTGGAAAATCAGTCTTCAGTCGCCTACACCAATCCCGACACGGGCGGCACGGTCGCTATACCCGATGGCACGCCCGGCAACGACCCCATCGTGACCGTCCGTGAGCCTGTCATTACAGTGACCAAGACGATTACCACTACACCATCGGATGCTGGTGATGCTATCGCCTACCAGATTGTCGTGCAGAACACAGGTTCTTATGATGCGTTTGATGTGTCCATGACTGACGCTATCAATAATGACATCCGCTCGGCTTCCGCCACTGGCACTCCGGGTAGCACGGGTTCTGATGGTAATAGCCTCGTCTATACTTGGACCATCGGAACCTTGGCTGCTGGTGCCTCGCAGACTTACACTGTTTCTGGTAATCTCGATACGGATGTTGTCCCAAACCAGACGATTTCCAACTCAGCTACAGCGACATGGACCAGCTTGAACAGCGGTGCTGTGGACGGCAGCGATGCTGATGAGCGCACAGGTGCAGATGGCGAGGGTGGCGCGCTGAACGATTATGCTGATACCTCTACTGTTGTCAGCACGACTGTAAGCACTCCGACAATCACTAAGGTTCTTTCCGCCACTGACCAAGCTGGAACCACAGGCTCGAATGTCGCTATTGGCGAGACGGTGACTTATACTATCACTGTGACTCTACCGGAAGGACCAGTGGGCACGGTGACCGTAACGGATCTCCTGCCAGCCGGATTGTCCTATGTAACGGGCAGTGCTTCGTTCAATACAGCCTCCTTTAATGGCACCATCGCCACCAGTGGCGTGAACTTCAATCAGACGGGTGGCAGCGGCAGTGGCGATGATGTGATCTGGACCTTTAGCACTGTTTCTGTGGTCGCAGATAATGTTACCACCAACAACAGCTTTACCATCTCGTTGCAGGCGCTTGTCCTCGATGTGGCGGGTAATGTCGGTGCCAGTGGTAGCCAAACTGTTCTCAACAATCAGGCCTCTGTCAATGTGCCAGGCGGGGCTACGCCCGATGCCACCACACCCAATGTCCCTGTAACCGTGGTGGAACCCATCTTGCAGATTACCAAGGCGGAGAATGATGCCGACGATGTGGTCAGTCCTGGCCAAGTGGTGACTTATACGCTGACGATTGATCACCGCGCTGCCAGCACGCAGACAGCTTACGATATCGCTGTGCGTGATAGTTTGCCTGCGGACATCACGCTGAATGTTGCCTCGATCAATGTGACTGGTGCCACGGTGAATTCGAATACCTCTGCGGGCAACAACATCGTTCTTTCCCTCGACCAGCTCGCTGTGGGCAGCACGATCACGATCACTTACACAGGCACGGTTTCGGCCTGGGTCGGGCTCAATGCTACCCTCGAGAATACAGCGAAAATCTACTGGGATGATTTGGCCGGCGATGAAGCGCACACACTCTCGGGCACGCCGGACGCTGACTCCCGCTATGCCGCAGATGGCACCAATGACCGGGACTACGGCGCTGTCACCGCTAACGAGGTGCATAACGCCACCACGGATTTCGCCCAAGATACCGTCCGCCTGACCACCCCAGCCGTAGCAGCAAGCCTTGGGGATTTTGTCTGGCATGATGTGGACGGTGACGGCGTGCAAGATGGTGGCGAGGCCGGTATTGCCGGTGTCCGAGTTTACTTGGACGCTGACAACGATGGCATCTACGATGTGGGCGAAAGCACGGCTATTACCAACGGCGCAGGCAGCTACACCATCGGTGGTCTCGTAGCGGGAACTTATATCGTCCGCGTGGATACTTCTACGCTCGGAACTTACACCACCCAAACTTATGACCTCGATGGTTTGGTTTCGGCTAACGCAGCTACAGCTGTTACCCTGACTGCGGGTCAGAATCGCACGGATGTGGATTTCGGTTATAAGATACCCCCGGCTGTCACCCCGCCAACCCCGACGCCTACACCCACCCCGACGCCTACCACTACCCCTACCACGGCAATATCCCATCTGGTCACAAGCACTTTCCGTGTAGAGCCGGATGAAGCTCTGGATAAGACCGGCAATCTAGAACCCCGCCAACGCCCAATCTTCCGTCCTGAAGAGCGTATCCTTCCCTATGCTCAACCGCTGCTGCCGCTGGCTCCTATCTACAGTGGTAAATCGGATCCTGGTTCCACATTGGTGTTGGTCATGGTTGGCGCTAAAGGTGATGTGATAGGCACTCAGACTGTTGTGGCTGACTCGGGTGGTAACTGGCTGGCGACTTTCCCGAATGCTGTGATTACGGACTATCCCCGTTCGGTATCCATCAGCACCACCAATCCGAGCTACAACTCATCTGGCGATGGTAATTACAACATTCGCGCCTTCTTTGCGCCCGCTTTGCAGGCTGGTGAATTCTTCTACGAAGGTGTAGATGTCGCCAATATTTTTGGTAAACGCTCCGTGGGCACGGTGATGATCCTCATGGATTATATGAATCGCCCTGTGCGTATGGATTTCAGCGCCCACGAATCAGAATTTTTAGCTGCCCAAGCCACGGCTTCGGGATATTGATACAAAGAGAGAGTAACAGATAAAAGTGAATACGATAATTACACGATTGATATTGGCGGTGCTGCTCGTGGGAGCAGTCTCAAACAGCTCTGGCTACGAGCCCGTGATCCAGAAGGATGTTGATCCCGAACTGGAAGCGATTTTGAGTGGCTTCAAAGCAGAGGCGACAACTCTGGAATATCAGGTTTCTACCGCTGTGCCTGAGAAAATGCCTGCCAATTTCTCGCCATGGTGGCATGTGAATGTGTCCCAGCAGATGTTTGCTGATTCCGAGCCCAAAGCCATGCCGACGGAAAGTCTCTATCTCTCCGCAATCGAGCACTCGACGCAGATCAAAGTATTCTCCGATATTCCGCTCATTCGCGAGACGGGCATCCAAGAGGCCAAGGGTGCCTTTGACACCCGCGCTTTTGTTGAATCGAAATTTGATTCCCAAGACGATCCCGTCGGCAGCACGCTGACCACCGGGAACATCGGACGGTTCGAGCAGGAGCAGTGGTCGGTCGAGGCCGGTCTGCGCAAACGCGCTGTGACCGGTGCCGAGTTCTCTCTCTCACAGGAGATGAGTCGCACGCAGAATAATTCGGAGTTTTTTACCCCTAATCCACAAGCGGCCAGCAAGCTCAAGCTCTCGGTCGTCCAGCCCCTGCTCAAAGGTGCCGGCGTCAATTACAACCGCAGCATTATCCATATCGCCAAGCTCGATTCGGAGATAGCTCAGCACGAGGCGCTCCGCCAGATCGAGTCGCATCTCATGGAGATTTGCCGCTCGTATTGGACTCTCTACATGTCCCGTTCCCTGCATGTGCAGCAGAAGCGTCTGGTGCAAGAAACCGCCAAGATTGTCGGTGAGTATGACGCCCGGCAAGATGTGGACGCCAATCGCACCCAAGTGCTGCGCGCCCGTTCCGCCTACGCTGATCGCATGGCTAGCTTGGTGCGTTCCGAGATAGCTATTCGCAACTCGCAAGATCGTGTGAAGTCCCTGCTCAACGACCCTGATTTTAACTTGGCATCCAACATGGAACTGATCCCTGCTGATGCCTTGGCACTGAACGAGGTGCCTGTGGATCTGAAGGCTTGCGCCCTGCATGCCATAGAGCATCGCCCTGAAATTTCTCAGGCGATCAAGCAGCTCCGTTCCGCTGCTATCCGCGAGAAAATGCAGAAGAACGAGCACTTGCCGACGCTCAACTTGATCATAGAAACCTACCTCGCTGGATTAAAAGAAGGCGATGATGTCGGTGGTGCCATGAACCGCCAAGTTCGCACGGGTGGACCGGGATTCTTGGTCGGGCTCAATTTTGAAATTCCGCTCGAAAATAATATTGCAGATGCCCGTCTGGATCGCCGCCGCATCGAGTTGCGCCAGCAATACGCCCAGTTCCGCACGACAGTCGAGACAGTGTTGCTCGAAGTAAAAGTTGCCGCCCGCGAGGTGCGCACTGCCTGGCGTGATATTGTGGCCAAATACGAGGTCATGGCATCTGCCATCGAGGAGTTGGAAGATCTGCGCCAGCGCCGTGCCGTGCAGGCCGGTGCCGAGGGTGCCACCATGAGCTTCTTGGATTTCTTCCTCGATTCCCAAGATCGCCTCTCCCGTGCCGAAGAAGATTTTCTCCGCAGCATAGCCACCTATGCCATCGCCCAAGTTGCGCTGGAGCGGGCTCAGGGCAATCTGCTGGCCTATGAAAATATCAGCCTAGTGAAACAGCAAGGCGAGGACGGGCTTCCTGTCAATGTCTTGAAGGTGAACGGCCCAGTGACAGGGGCGCCTACCTCCGCAGCAGAGCCGGTATCAGAGACCAAGGCTGACGCCGGTTTAGCCAAGTGATCCGAGTTGCGCCCATCGCTTTTTGGCTGTTGGCGCTGAGTTTTGCGGGTGCCAATCCCAGCGACCACGCGGTCTCTTTTGGCTACTTGGAGCCTTACAACTCCTATAAGCTCTCTCTCTCTGAGACTGGCATCCTGCGCGAAATGCCCGTAAAAGAAGGGGATCGGGTTCAGGTGGGGCAATTGCTCGCTCGCCTAGATTGTCGGCGGTTCGAGGCGGAGTTGGGTATCGCCAAAGCGCAGGCGGAGTTTTTTGCAACCCGCTTTGAGAAATTTGAAGAGCTAAAAAAATCGGGTCGTCTCTCTCCCGAGGAATACGACAAAGCGCGGATGGAGCTGGAGGTGCAGCGCAACAAAGTCGCAGCAGTCGAGGCTGAAATCGAACTGCGCACCATTCGCAGTCCGTGCGATGGGGTGGTTACGGAGGTGAAACGCAAACTCTCGGAAAGTATGACTCCCGCGGTGCCCTACATCTTTACTGTCGTGGAGTTGAATAATCTCTTGGTGCAGCTGTTCCTACCTCCGACCGAGGCGCGTCAATACTCCAAAGATCAGCCGGTGCGCGTCTCTGTGGGGGATGTCGGCGCAGAGGTTCGCGGTGTGGTGGAGTTCGTTTCACCTGTGACCGACGCGGCAAGCAATACCGTGCGCCTGCGCATTAAAATCCCCAATACCCAAGGGGAGCTGCCCACCGGGGTGAAGGCGTCCTTGCTGGGTGCAGGACAATAGTTGTCCAACCGCTCAGAGCGTTTACTCCGCAGGAGCTGGAGCTGAAAACGCAGTCGAAACGATCCGCGCACTGTGTCTCCACAGATGCCTCCGATTTTATAATCTATCGGCCACTATTCCTACCGGCTGACCTTGGATTTCATGATCCAAGCAGCCACGAGAAATGCGGTTTCAGCTCCGAGATAGATGGCGATGTAAGTCGTGCCGCCTGCGCCGAAGCCGTAGCTGTGCAGCCCTGTGGCCAAGATAAAGTTCACCCCATACCAAGCAAAGAGCACGGTCTGAAAACAGAGGATGGCACCCGCTGCCATTCCAAATCCGCGCCACCATCCGAGTAGCCTGCCGTGGAGCAAAAAGAGGTAACTCAATAACGCCACCAGCGACCAAGTTTCTTTCGGATCCCAATCCCAGAAACGGCCCCAAGAATAATTGGCCCATACCCCGCCGAGCACGATGCCAATCGCGAGCAGGAGGACGCCGATTTGGAGCACTTTGTAGAGGTAGCCGTGCAGTGCTGCTGCCGGTTCTTTTCCGAGGAAACAGAGGCTCCCCAAGACCGCGTGTGCCACGGCTGTCGCTAGGGCAAAAGCGGCGTAGCTCAGGGTGATGGTGAGCACATGCACCGTGAGCCAAAAATTACTGCGCAACACAGGCACCAGCGGCTTGATCGAGGCGTCGAGGATGGCGGGTTGCGAGTCTGCCAGTATCAAAGCCAAGGCCGCTAGCGGGCAGGCGCTGGCCAGATACCAGCGACAACGGTATCGCCACTCGTAACTCAAGCCAAATGCCATCACGCCGAAGGCTAGCCAGACCACCGATTCATACATGTTCGTAACGGGTGGGCGGCCTGAAATATACAGTCGCGCGAGCATGCCCACCACCACGAAACCCAGCCCGGCGCACGCCAGCCACCAGCCGAGTTTATAACCGCTGCCACCCTGTTGAAGAGAAGTGGTCATCAGCACGATCGAGGCGAGCAGTAAGGCGATCCAGGCGAGGCGAAATGGATGGCTTTTGTTGTAGAAAACTTCAGTGAACACGACGCTTTGGGAAGGTAGAAATTCCGGTTTCAAAACGGAGCAGGCTTGTGCGAATTTGCTGGCGCTCGTGCGGAGAGAGGTGGAATCACCCGAGGGCACCAAGAGCCGGAACTGTTCCCAAGCAGCGGTCACCTCAGCGCCTTGGCCGGGATAAAGTGACGCGGCATCGGCGGGTGTGCCCCAGAGTTTTTTGGGGTGGTGCGGGTTGGGCACAGGACGAAATAGTTGTCCCTCCAGCAGCTCGGTGAGGAGGTGGAGTCGCGCATCCACTTGGAGTGAGACTTGTTCTACACCCGAGATTTTTGTGCCCGCAGCCCTGCGGATTTTTGCCTGTTGCACGAGCGACTGCAAAGCCTCGTTTGCGGCGAGTTCTTCGAGTGAAAAATATCGCCGTTTTGCGGGTAGCCCAACCGCGGCGCGGAGGGTGGCTTCCTCAACGAGAACAATCTCGGTTTTCTTCCAAACCTCCGGGCGTGCCAGGAGATCCAAGGTGACAGCCAGTGCAGGAATGCGCGTGCCGTCGGGTAATTTGAAAGAGGCGCGTCCGTAGATCGCGGTCAGTTTTTCTTTGGCAAACGACAGCGCGGGCTTGATGCGTCCATCGGATTGAACCGGCAGCGATTCGAGCGGCGCGACAGCATCGGGTGCGGCTATATTCAGGGGAGGCGTCCCTGCGAAGCAGTTGAAGGATGACACAAGAAGGCAGAACAAGAGCCAGAACCGTAATAATTGCATACGGGCACATAATGACGACGGCTATAAATGTCAAATCGCAGAAAAGCACTTGCACGAATACGGAAGCCATCCATGTTCATGCCAAACCCAAAACAAGGAGATTATATTTATGGCACTAGCAGTTGGAACCAAAGCCCCCGATTTCACCCTCAAATCGAAACGCGGGGATGTAAGCGACATCAAACTCAGCGACAGGCTCGGCAAAAAAAATGTCGTCCTGCTCTTTTTCCCCCTCGCCTTCACCGGCGTCTGCACTCAGGAAATGTGCGACATCACAGGTGGCCTGAGTGCCTACAGTGATTTGAACGCCGAAGTGTTCGGCATCAGCGTGGACAGTCCTTTTGCCCAAGAAGCCTGGGCGCAGAAAGAAAACATCGGCATCACTTTGTTGAGCGATTTGAACAAGGAAGTTGCCCCGGCCTATGGCGTGCTTCTCCCTGACCTGTTCGGTTTCGGAGCGACTTCGGCTCGCGCTGCGTTTGTGATCGGCACCGATGGTGTGATCAAATACAGCGAGCAGACCCCTACGCCCAAAGATCTACCCGACTTCGAGAAGGTCAAGGCAGCGCTCAAGTCCTGAGGCTCACCCAGCTCACACCCTTAACGCCGCGCAGTCGGCAGAAACCGCAGCCTTTTAGCTGCGGTTTTTTTGTGGCTTATTTTTTGAAGTGCGGCTGGTGGCGGGCTTGGCACGCTTCGTGCCGAGAGCAGCTTGTTGCAGGGAGCCCAATTCGGTAATGCCCTTTTTGGCGAGTGCCAGCAGGGAGGCCAGTTCTGCTTCAGAGAAGGTGGCTTCCTCGCCACTGCCTTGCACCTCGACGAATCTGCCTGAGCCGGTCATGACCACATTCATGTCCACGGCAGCGTCTTTATCTTCGATGTAATCCAGATCGAGCACGGGCGTGCCGCAGACCATGCCCACACTGACGGCGGCTACGGTGTCGGTGAAGGGGGATTCTGTAATTTTTTTATCGCGGATCAATTGGTCGAAAGCCAGAGAAGCAGCGATGAAGGCACCAGTAATACTCGCGGTGCGGGTGCCGCCGTCGGCACGCAGGACATCGCAGTCTATCCACAGGGTGCGAGACCCGAGTTTTTCGAGATCCACGACTGCGCGGAGGGAACGGCCGATGAGTCTCTGGATTTCTTGGCTGCGCCCGTCAATTTTGCCTTTGGCAATATCTCGGGTTTTGCGGTCGAGCGTGGAGTAGGGGAGCATGGAATACTCGGCGGTGAGCCATCCGCCGCCGACGCCTTGTTCTTTCATCCAGCGGGGAACTTCCTCGGTGATGCAGGCGGCGCAGATCACTTCGGTGTGGCCGAAAGAGCAGAGCACGGAGCCGAGGGCGTGCGGGGCGATGTTTTTCTGGAATCGAATGGGACGGAGCTGGTCGGCGCGGCGACCGTCGTGGCGAAGTGAGTGTGCAGTAGATTTTTTCTTGGTCATGGTCGGACTATGGTGGGCGGTGTGGCGGGTGTCACCACAGAAAAATCTGCTCTTCTTGCAGCGTTTATTTGTTCGCCATTTTGGTGATCTGGATTTTGCTTCATTCTCTCTTCAACCCAGATCTTGCAATAGAGCGCGATGGGCGTAGGTGCGAGGCGCGAGGGG
>DYRQ01000122.1 GCA_020718645.1 Verrucomicrobium spinosum | reverse complement strand
ACTCATCCAATATAAACCATTGTGTATCCAATATCAAGGTTACGATGCACTAGTGTAACTGATGAAGGTGCATCGCATGTTAGGAGCACTTTAAACTGGATTAGGGAACAGCCAGAGATGGAAGGACTGCCGATTTATATACTTGGAGTATCAACAGGTGGGCAAGTGGCTATTGCTGCATTAGCTGACTGTAGCGATAATCAGGTGAAGCGTGCTGTTATCGTCAATGCACCTACTCGTCATGTTATCCCCTCTCTATCTGTATTAAACTTACTGAATAGAATATCAACTCCAATAGTGTTCTGCTCTGGATTACAGGAGGGTGTTATGAACTGTTTTACGCAAGAACTAATGAAAACTGCAAGAAACGCCAACTCGAATATTGAAGTGGTAGCAAGTAAAAACTATTCTTATCGTGAGATCCTTCAGAACATACACTTCTTTAACGAGATTGTGGATATGTTTACTGCCCGATGATAGAATGTTTGTTGGCTTGGTGCTGGTTGCATGCATCGCTTGTGGATTATATCCGATTAGTTGCTCGCGTAGTATGCTCACTCTTTCATTGCGGATGGAGTATGAGTCGTGTGTATTTATTTCTGGCTCAATGTTGATCTACTCTTTTCAGTTTCTCACCTGATTTTCCATTTCCATGTAGAATAATACAGCTCACTTCTTGCGCATTGAAGTCGTAGATATCATCGGGTTTCGACCCCTAGCGAATACACTGAAAGTGCCAGTTTCGAGAACAGGGTCAATGCACTGCCCCACGCAGGAAGTAGAGCAACGAGGCCGAGGCGAGCACGAGGCTGCCTGCGTGCAGTTCACGCCAACGATTCGTGGCGATTTTCAGCAACGGATAAACCAAGAGCCCAGCGGCCATGCCATTGGCAATGTTGTAGGTGAAGGTCATCAATCCGATGGTGACTAAAGCGGGGATGCTCTCCGTCCAGTCGTGATAGTCAATGGCCGAGAGGCGATCCATCATGAGAAATCCTACGGCCACCAAGGCTGGGCCGTAAATAAATCTGAGGCTTTGGAGAGGCTCGATGAGCGGTAGCGCGAAAAGTGCTGCGACAAAGAGGAGCCCTGTCACCACTGCGGCCAAACCCGTGCGTGCACCTTCGCGGATGCCTGTAGCCGACTCGATATAGGCGCCGCTGGTCGAGGTGCCAAGCAGAGGGGCGACGGTGGTCGTGATGGCATCTACTAGCATCGGTTTTTGGATGTCCGGGAAATTCCCTTCTTTGTCGAGGATGCCAGAGGCGGCTCCGAGCCCTGTCAAGGTGGCTAAGGTGTCGAGAAAAACCATGAGGAACAGGGTGAAAGTGATAGCCGCCATGGAGGGATCCAATGCCGCGCTGAAGTCGAGTTGTCCGAGGACTGGGGTCAGGCTGTATTTTTCCTGAAAGGGAGAGGCAAAGAAGGACTGTGGCACGGGTATCTTGCCGCAGAGAAAACCGGCGACGGCGGTGAGAGCCATCCCGATGAAAATAGCGCCAGGTGTTTTGCGGCAGAGCAGCACAGATAGAACGCCGAGCCCGAACACGGATAGCGCCACATCCATCTGGTGCAGGCTGCCGATTTTAACTGGGACATCAGGGGTTTTGAGCAAGCCTGTGCCGGGGTCGGCCAGCGCCTGCCAAGGCATACCGCGCACGAAGCTGGTGATGATCCCTGTCTCATAGAGTCCGATGAAAACCATGAAGAGGCCAATGCCGACAGCAAAGCTGTTCTTCATCGAGTGCGAGATTCCGGAGGAAAGCCAGCGACGCAGGCCGCAGAGTGTGAGGGCTAAGAGGAGTATTCCACTCAGGCAGACGGTGCCGAGGCGTTGCTGCCAGGTGAGTCCAAACGCGGCGAGGCCGAAGGCGAGGAAAGCGTTCTCGCCCATGTAAGGTGCCACGGCAATCGGGCGATTGACCCAGAGTCCCATGAGCAAGCAGCCCAAGCAGGCGACCAAGGCAGTGGCTGTGGTGGAGGCTCCGGTGGGGAGGCCAGCGAAGCTCAGGATGGCCGGGTTAATCACGATGATATACGCCATGGTGATAAAAGTGATCAGCCCGCCGAAGAGTTCAGTTCGCAGGGTGCTGCCTCTTTCGGTGATGTGAAAATAGCGGTCCAACAGAGATTGCATACGCGCAGCATTATTCCTGCAACTGGCACGGTTAGTCAACAGCGGGAGTTGCGCTTTTTTCGGGACAGCGCCGAATGGGGTGGCAGTATGACAAGGCATGTCTGACATCGTTCTTTGCACGATTAACGCCCGCTATCTGCATACGGGTTTCGGTCTGCGCTACCTCTATGCCAACCTGGGGGAGTTGCAGACGCGGACGCGATTGGTGGAGTTTGATATTAACGGGCGGGTCATGGACATGGCCGCCGCACTTCTGAAATCGCCGCCCGGCATCCTCGGTCTCGGGGTGTATATCTGGAATGTGCGCGAATGCACGGCGCTGGCTAAGCTGGTCAAGAAGGTTTCACCTCAAACCGTTCTGGTGATCGGCGGGCCAGAAGTCAGTCACGAATGGGAGGGGACCGAGCTTTTCTCGCTCTGCGACTACTTGATAGTTGGTGAGGCGGATTTGGCGTTTGCCGCGCTTTGTAGCGACTGTTTGTCGGGCCGGGGACCGATTGAAAAAGTGGTGGTTCCGCAGTTGCCCGATTTGGGAGTCTTGCAGTGGCCCTATTCCTACTACACCGAGGAGGATCTGCGGCATCGCATGGTTTATGTGGAGGCGTCGAGGGGCTGCCCCTTCCGCTGCGAGTTTTGTCTTTCCTCGCTGGATTTGCCCGTGCGGGCTTTTGAGACGAATGCTTTTTTGCAACAGATGGAGCAGTTGTATGAGCGCGGGGCGCGGCGTTACAAGTTTGTGGATAGAACATTCAATCTCCACGCCAAAACTTGTGCGGAGATATTGCGCTTTTTTTTAGCGCGCATGGGGCAGGGGCTTTTTGTGCATTTCGAGATTGTGCCTGACCGATTGCCGGGTGAGGTGTTGGAGTTATTGGCGCAATTTCCACCGGGGTCACTCCAACTTGAAGCTGGTATCCAAACCTTCGATCCTGACACGGCGGCGAGGATTAGCCGCAGGCAGGACTATGCAAAAACCGAGGACAATATCCGCTGGCTCCTCAAACACACGCACGCGCACTTGCATGCCGATCTGATAGCGGGATTGCCTGGTGAAACTTTCGACAGTTTTGGTCGGGGATTCGACCGTCTGCGTGCGCTCGATCCACACGAGATACAGGTGGGCATCCTCAAACGGCTCAAAGGCACACCGATTGCCCGTCATGATGCGGAATGGGACATGCGTTATAACCCTGATCCGCCGTATGAGATTTTGCAGAACTCGCTCATACCATTTTCTGAAATCATGCGTTTGCGGCGATTCGCTTCCTATTTCGACATTTTCTCCAACAGGGGGCGTTTTCCTCGCACGGTTCGTTTATTGGTGGGGGAGGGGGAGTCTGCCTTTGCAGGATGGATGCGGTTTAGCGATTGGCTATTTGCGGCATGCGGGCGGACAGACAGTCTTTCCCAAAAGAGCCAGACAGAGTTTTTGCAGAGCTACTTGGTGGGAGAGTTGGGACGGCCAGAAACAGCGGTGAACGAATGTTTGGTGGGGGATAGGACACTAGTGAGAAGTAAAGAATCGCCCGTGCCGCCCCGTCAGCAACTGCATGTGGCGGCGTCTAGGGAAGAGAGCAGACAGGGCGAACCATAGAAGCAAAAACTGTTTTACTTGTAGAGGTAATACAAATTAGCATTCTCACAGTATGATTCCATCTGTGTTTTCCCATCGCTCTTTTTTCACGGCAGCAGTTATTTATTGCGCACTCTTTTTTGTGACTCAATCCACTGTTTTGGCAGACAAGGTCTGTCGTATTGTGGATTGGGGACACGACTGGGGATGTGCTTGGTATCGGGAGACACCAGATAAGCAGGGCAACCCGCCGCCAGTATCTTTGGTTGTGGAAGATTTGAATGGGAATGGCACTACGGAAGACGAGCGTATTTCCGGCTGGCCTTTCAGTATGAGCGAGCCTCTGAATCCTACGACCTCCTCTTACGATTACACCTATCCGAGTGGCACTTTTTATGGTGGAGCCGTGGTTTATGCCACAGACACACCCAAGGATGAGAGTGGCAAGCAACTGAGAGCCAAGGTGCCGACCGAGGGACATATCAATCAGAATCATGAGATGCGCGACGACTGGAACCTAATGGCCATGCCGGCCATCGCTAGAAAGCCGGAGTTGGAACGGATGGCAGGAGCTTTGCTGGTGCTCTGGAAGAAAGAAGAATTCTTAAATGGGGGAGACAAGGTGCAGGTCTCGTTTGATGATAAGGGGTATATTGGTATTTTTATTTCCCGATATTGGGGAGGTATTAACTGGGGGCGTTGGGTCATCCAAGACAGCGGTCGTTTTTATATATCCAAAGATACATTTGCTGGACAGACAGAGCCGTTCATTTTCCAAGGAGTTTCTGCCAAGGGATCTGCCGAGGAAGAAAAGGCTGAGATATCAGCCGCTGATAAGTTGCCTAATGGAGCAGGTAATGTGGTCTGCAAAACGACTCACACCATCTGCCCCTCAAAAACCGAATGGGCGCCCTATGACCCACAGGCCCCGCACAAATTTTTGTTTGATACCAAGTCTGCCAGCTTTGAGAAAAAAGAATTTAACAATGTCGAGGCGGTGGGTTTTCTAGCGCAGCGCGACATGGCAAAATGCGCTCCAGTGGCAGGAGGACTTTGGAGGTTGCCGCAAGGGGTGGGCGAGCCTATCGCGCTTAAGTTTAATGCGGCTCAGGTTGTGGCCACTGTTAAAACTGATAAGAACGCCTCTGCCGTGTTGGATATGGTGCCTATTGGTGGTTCTGTTCCCACACTTTTTGTGTCCAAGACCGAGACGACTTATCACCAGTGGCTTCAAGTTTACAGATGGGCTATGACTAACCAGAGGTGCAGGAATTTCTCGGCAGGCTTCAAGGATAAGGAGATACCGGGTTACATTTTTGACAGGGATGGAGCCATCGGGAGTATGGAAGCGGGTTCTGCTGAGGCATTCTCGCCCAGAGAACCCGTGGCTAGCATCTCGTGGTTCGATGCCATTGCATGGTGCAATGCCATTTCTGAGATGGAAGGCTACACCCCAGCTTACTATGCGGATGCAGAATTCAAGAAACCCTATCGTGAGGTGATGAACCGCACCTTACTTGAAAAGCGGGATGAGCGTCTCCCTGTTTATTGGAAGAAAGACGCAGATGGGTATCGTCTGCCCACCAAAGAAGAGTGGATTTTTGCTGCCGCTCCTGGCGGAAAATTTTCTACTGATGATAGCGCAGCGTGGGTGAATTCTAATGCAGGAGGTAAGACACACCCAGGCGGATCGAAGTCTGCTAATGCACACGGACTTCATGATATGGCTGGTAATGTCTCCGAATTTGTGTGGGGAGCAGGGGAGTTGTTCGATCCTGCTGCCATGCCCAAAACGGAAGTGTTGGGTGGGAGCTTCATGTTTCCCGATAATGAGAATGCCAGCAGCCCTGCGCCTTTCGGCGAGAAGCCGTGGTCCGGTTCATGCAGCGTAGGTTTCCGCGTTGTTCGAAATGGTGGTCAGGCCATGGATCCCGTGTCGGTATCTGTGCCTGCCCGCGAAATTACCCGCGATATCGTAGCGCCTCCTGCGAATACAATGTCTTCCGCCGATCTGTCCCAGCAAGTGCTCAGCACGCTGAAACCTGTGAGCCTGTCGGGTGGAGGAACACTTCCTGACAACGAAAAATTCGCTGCCACCTACAAGGGCGGGGCTGCTTACGATATCCAGATGTCAGCCGTGGAAATTCCTTACAAAATTTGGAATCTCGTGAGGAGCTGGGCCGAGATGGAGAAGGGGTATCGGTTCAATTATCGTGGTGACATGGGGAGCTCCTCCTTCGTTTTGCCAGTGAATAGAGAAGAAACCCGCACAGTGGAAGAACCGGTGACTAACATCTCGTGGAATGATGCAGTTGTCTGGTGCAACGCATTGTCTGAATTGGTTGGGCGCACACCGGTCTATCTGGACAAGCAGTCTGGTGAGTCACTGCGGGTAGCCTCATCCTTCAGAGTTAACTCCTACCAAGAATATCACTATCCGAACAAGGGCAACTACAAGGATCGTCCAGTGGATACAGCCGTAGTGCTCGAGTTCAAAACGGTGGCCTCGGGTAACGGCTTCCGTTTGCCCTCCGCTGAAGAGCTGGAGAAGGCTCATGACAAAGGTGGAGGAGATGAGGCAGGTTGGCTCTCGACCAATACCAAAATCAAGACTGGCTCGGTGGGTGTCAAGAAGGCGAATTCCAAAGGCATCTACGACCTAGAAGGCAATGTCAGCGAATGGACTTTTGGCGGTGACAGCGGGCTCTTTGGCCAAACATGGTTTGGCAGCAATTTTCGCCACCCCGCCGGTAAGTCACCGCATAGCATGAACATCAAAGAGAACTATTTTGTGGGTCGCTCGCATATCGGTTTTCGCGTGGTATCCAAACCCGAATAAACCTAGATTATGCAATTGAAAACATGGGGAAATCAGGAAGGTCTGCTAAATTAGGCAGTTGAAGAGTGAATGCGTAACAATCTAGTGCATCGTAACCTTGATATTGGATACACA
>DYRQ01000121.1 GCA_020718645.1 Verrucomicrobium spinosum | reverse complement strand
AGAAAGCCCATAATTTGAGTCGAGTTCATACAGAAACACGGGGAAAGGCAAGAAAAAACTGCATTTATTGTTGTTTTTCTTGTCGAGCTTTTATTTTATTTTTTTGCGCGGTTTGTCTGCTAGCTGGTGCCAGCCCCGTGATGGCTGACACTGGGGCAATGTATGAATGGAACGCTCTCCCTAAGCTCAGCGAAAGGTTCGACCGCGCGGAGTTCCGTGTGTGGGTGCCCGAGTGCGAGGGCGCCTTGCAGGGTGCCACGGTGATTTTGGCCGGGACGAATGACTGTAGTCTGCATGTGGCGGATGACCCGGTCTGGCGCGGGTGGGCGACGAGTCGCCGGATGGCTCTGGTGGGTGCGCTGCTTTTCAATGATACCGGAAGCTACGACCGTGCGGAGGAGGGGAGCGGGCGGGCGCTCGTGGAGGCGGTGGCGCATGTGGCTGCTGCGAGTGGGCGTGCCGAGCTGGCCTCTGTGCCGCTCTATCTAGTGGGTTTTTCGCAAGGCGGCCAGTTGGCTTACCATTTTTCACTCTGGGCACCGGATCGGGTCGGAGCTTTTGTGACCCTAAAAGGCGGGCGGCATCGGATGCCGGAAGAGTGCCGCCGAGGTGATAGCAAAAGGGCTGGGGAGGAGTGCAAAGCTCGCGGGTTTATCTGCCGAGTTATGGATTTTCTGAACCTGCAACAGCCTGAAAAAACTGGGGATCAAAAGTTGCCGCCGGGTTTGCTGGTGTCGGGTGGGCTGGACTCGGGTATCCGCAAAAAAAATCTGGAGGCGATTGCGGCGTCGGCGGGCACGCTGGGGTTGCCGTGGGTTCATGCAGAGGAGCCGGGAACCACGCACGAACCGGCGCAGTCGGTGCGGCTGGCTGTATCGTTTTTCGAGAGATGCCTGGGCCTAGTGCCGGAGGGTGAGTGGGAGCGGCGGCTGGGTGCGTTTTGGCGGGGAGAAAAGCTGGATGATTTGCCCGATTATCCTCTGCAAGGGCGGCAGCCAACAGCGGGTGCGGCAGGGGGGAATTGGCCGCAGTTGGAGTTGGGGCCGGTGGATGTGCGAGAGGTAGAGACGATGGAGTTTACGGCATCGGCGCCAACGCGGATTGAAGATGCGGTGAGTCTGGAGGTCGTGCCAGACAAAGCGGTGTTGGAGGCGCGTGCCGAGAAGACGGCGCAGGGGTGGCGTGTGGTGGGTCGGCTCCATGCCGGGCAGTTGCCGCTGGGGTTGTTCAAAGGGCGTGTGCGGCTTTACCCGTCGCGGAGTGGCCAACCGGAGTTTGGGTTTGGTTCCGTAGGCATTCAAGCGCGGGTGGTGGGCGGGGTGAAGGCCTCGCCGCCGAGTCTCTTTTTTGGCGGGATGCAGCGCGGGGAGTCGCGGGAGCTGGTGCTCACGGTAGCGCGGGTGGGCGATAGCGGCGAACTGGAATGGCTCGGGGTGGACGGGGCTGTGCCCGGGGTGAGTTTTGGCGAGGTGCGCCGGACGGATGCGGGGCTCGAATTGCCCGTGCGAGCCGACGGGGCGAAACTAGAATCTGGAAAAATAATGGTGCGGGTGCGGGCCGGGCGCGAGTGGGTGCTGGCGGTGCCGGTGCTGGGGGCGAGCCAGGAGAAAGAGTCATGAAAAAACAAATCATTGAAGCGCTCAAATACTGTGGCGGAGTGCTGGGGATGGCTGTGGTGGCGTGGGTGGGGCTGAGGCTCTATTTTAGCAACGCCAAGCCAATGCAGACACACCGACCGCAGGTGGCGCAGGGGCAGCAGTCCGTGCCAGCGAAAGAGATAAAACCGGAGCCGGATGTGCCCGTGACCAGCGAGACGGTGAGGAGGGAGGGGATGCCGGAGACAGAACTGAGTGTCGAGGCAAGTGAGGCTAAAGCTCCCGTGCAGGATTCTGAGCCGAAAGAGCACCCGCCCGAGTCTAAGATGGTGATCGAAGAGTTCAAGCTGCCGGAGAAACTGCATCCGTGTATCCAAGGAACCGTAGTAGTTACGATCCGGTCGGAGGGTCAAGAGCGTAAAGTGGTCGTGCCCTATAAAATGCCGGTGGACGGGAGTGGTAGGCCGCTGAAGACAGCCAAGCACATGGTGTTTGAGGCGCCGTTTTCCGTGACGCCTATGAAGGAGGATTATCCTGGTATCCGCGAGACCTTCATGAGTGGCGGGCTGGGGTTTACTGTGCTGACACTCAAGCTGCCGCTTGGGGTTGAGGCTTGGGTGCCCCGCAAAGCCGAGAAGGAAGTTGAACGGTTTTGGGAACCGCAGAGCGGGGTGATGGATGCCGTATTTATTGGGCAACGCAAGATAGCGCAGAAACATGGATTGCCCTTGGAGCGGCTGATGGTGATGGGAGAATCCATGGGATCGGCGATGGTGCAGGCCATGGCGGCAACCTATCCGGAAAAGATAAAAGCGGCAGCGGTGGTGGGCAGTCCCGACCTGATTCCAGCACGGAACGCGAAAGAAGTAGCCTGGCTGCTGGTGCATACACGCGGGCAGAGCAACGCAGCGGAATACCGAGAATATGCCGCAGATCTGCGGAAGCAGGGAGCGCGGGTTATCTATGCGGTGACGCCACCACTGTGGGCCAAGAGGGGAGATGCTTACGGTAACTATAACCACTCCCCGAGTGCTGCGGTATATTCGATGCTCTACGGATTTTTTGCCGGAATCGCCCGGCAGATCGAGAAGGATGGAAGCGGTGGCGATGGGATGAGTTGGAACTATGTGGCTGATGAAAAAGGGGACAAAAAAGAGATACTCGAAGCCGGGACGGCGGCAGCCGAGAGTGTGCCTGTCGGGCAGCGTGTCTATTTTCCATCCCGTGCCTGCGGGCAGATATGGGCAGGGCTCCAGCCCAAGAAAGAAGTGGTTGCTATCACGCCGGGGGAGACAGGTCTGGAAGCGTTTGTGACGCGGCCTTCGATTTACCACGAACCTCAAGGCATAGTGCTCTATACCTGCCCGTATGATTATACGACAATCAACAGGATTATCGAAGACGCATATTATCTCGCATCGCGGGGATATATCGCCGTGGCACCCAAAAACAAGCCGTCCAGCCGCGCAGAGAAATGGGAGGAAAATTTTGTCGCTGCCCTCTCGTGGATACAGCAGCAGCCCGAGATGCGGGATATGCCGTTTTATTGCTTAGGCGTTCACGAGGGAGCGGCGGCCATGCTAGCCGGGATAGCGCGGAGCGGGGTGCTGCCCAAGGCAGTGGCACTCAACCGGCACGGGCTAACCAGTGCTCTGAGAGAGATTGGGGGAACGGTGTCACAAACGCTAGATAATATCAGCCTACCACCGAGTGGGGATATGAGATGGCCCTTGCTGCTGGTGTATAACGAAGAAGACAAAACAGCGCACTCGGGAGTGACGGAGCAGGTGGATCACTGGCAGTCTGAGGTGACAGCTCAGGGGGCTAGGGTGTCGGTGCTTTATACCGAAGTGGTCAAATCCCGCCGGTCTTCTCCTCCACCACCCAAGAAAAAGAAAAATCCCGATGGGACGGTAGAAATCATCCCGCCGTCGCCACCTTCTTATGAAGATCTGGAAACACCTCGATCATGGAAAGAAATCGAGGCTATCGAGAAATTTTTCTCCGAGGGAGAATCCGTCCCGGCATCTAGTGCTATGGTGCCATGAAAACAGGATGGTTAATGACCGCACCGCTTGTTGGGCTTTGTGTGGTGGCTTTAGTATTGTCGTGGATAGCATCTACTTTCCATCCCGAGTCGTGGCTAGTCTATGCTGGGGCACCGAGGACGGGAGAAATAGCTGGGAATGATCCGAGGCTTGCTGAGGCAGGCCGCGTGGTGCGTATCGAAGTGGATGGAGCCAAGAAGCAGGCGGGGGCGCTGGTGCTGGGACAGCAAGAGATTTTGGGTGAGGCGTGGGTCGAGTCTCTTTTTGAGCAGTGGGGTGCAGGCAAGCTTGTGGCAGTAGCTGGGAGGCGCGGGGATGGTATATCCTATCGTGTGGCAGCCCGGTGCCGGGAACTCGGAGTAGAACCCGTCTATGTGGTGTTGGAGTAGCAGCGGGCGCATGGCCCAGCTTGCCCGGTATTGTTCGTGGTTGGCCGGGGGGCTTTTCCTGTGGGCTGGCACGGTAAAAGTGGTGCATCCGGGGCTTTTTTATGGAGACATTCTGAGTTACCAGCTTGTTCCTGATAGCTTGGCGGTTGTCGCTGCATGGTATCTTCCTTGGTTCGAGTGCGTCTGCGGTGCGGCTCTGTTTTGTGGGAAAACGCGCCCGGCGGCTCGGCTTGGATTGCTGGTGTTAGTGGCGGTATTTGCACTGGCTCTGGTGTCGGCGTGGGTGCGTGGTCTGGATATTTCCTGCGGGTGCTTTGGCTCGTCGGGGCTCCGAAACCGTTACGGGTGGTGGCTGCTGCGGGACGCCGGGATTGCACTGTTGCTGTGGTGGTCGGAGCCAGCACGGAGGAGTGGATGAAATATTATTTTTGGCTGGGACAGATGCTCGTGGTTGCGAGCTTTTTGGCATCAGCGCACCACGCCTCAGCCAGCCCAGAAAAGTATGCTATGAGGGTGCAAACCGGGCTCCACCAGGCGGTGGTGTATGCGGTGGAGGTAGTGTTGCCTGAGGGCTGTAAGCCCTGTGATGTGCTCGTGGGGGCGGCGGGTTTTTTTGGCGAGTGGCGAGTGACTGAAACTACAAACCGTGGCGGTGCGTGTTTGGAGATTTCCCCAGATGTGAGCCGGCTCTATCCCCAAGTTTCTGGACGCATAGAACTGTCGTGTCGTGGCGAGGTATTCGCAGAAGTGAGTGTGAACGGACAGGTGGCACCAGAAATCAAGGTGATGCCTGCCCGCTGGCACATCGGGCCACTGGCACTCGATGCCGAGACTCGAGGCCGTGTGTTTCACAAGGATTTCATTTTAGAAAGCACCCAGCCGGGGTGGCGAGTGGAGGCTGTAGAAGTCCGGGGTTTGAAAGGGGTAGAATGCCGGGTTGAGCGGGAGTCTCCGACCGTATGGAGCCTACGAACCACCTGCACTCTTGCCCACACGCTGGAAGATAAGACGGTGTCGCAACTGATGCGTGGGCAGATCAGGGTGCAGACGAGCGCAGAGCGACAGCCGACCGTATGGATACCTGTGACGCTGCTGGTGAGCCAGGCTCAAAAACATGGTGAACCCTACAGGTGGCGTGGAGCGCAGCGATGGGAAGGGTGGTTCGGGACGCCGAATCGTGCAGCGGCTTTTTTACTGCCTCTGGTCGGCGTGTGTGCAGGCTTGTTCCTCGGAGCTAGGAAAATCGCATGTCACCAGTTGTCGTGCGCGGTATCGCTCGTGTCAGGGGTCTGTCTGGGGTGGGTGCTGTGGCTTTTGGCTCTGACATATTCGCGGGGCGGGTGGGTTGGTCTCGGCATGGGCGGGTTGTGTCTGATGGGTCTGGCATGGAGTCAGCGGTGGAAGATCATGGCCGGGTTGCTGGTGTTTGGTGCGCTGGTGGTCATGGTGCCAGGAGGGGCAGACCGGGCTGCCAGCACCGTGTCGTATGGAGAGGATCGCTCTGCATCGAACCGTCTGGCTGTGTGGGCTGCCACCTTGCATCTGATTGCTGATCATCCGTGGAATGGGGTTGGGGAAAAGTTCTATGAAGAAGAACTGAAGACATGGTATCAGCCGACTGGACTCAAACATGGGTATTCGATGGCACTGAGCGACCCACTGACGGTGGCCGCTTACCATGGTATTCCGATGTTGGCCTTGGTGGCGGGTTGTGTTGGTGCAGTGCTGCTGCCTGCGGCCAGAGCGGCAAGGGCAGATGAAAATATCTTAGCCGCTGGTGCGGTTGCCGGTTTGGCTGGGGTCATAGTTGCCAGCTTCTTTTCCTACTTGCTTCACATCTGGGCAGTGGCGCAGAGCGGGGTGTTAGTTGCAGCGGGACTTGGGATATGGCTGTTATGCCGCGCATGGAGTCGTGGCAGGTGGTCGGAGTTGTGTCGGCTCGGAGTTGAAGCGGGAATATCGGCTGTTGGTATTTCCGTAGCCTGTGCAGGACTTTGTCTTGGAGCTGCCACCGTGGCGCAAATGAAATCGGATGCCGTGCACCACCCAGCACTTGATCCAGCAAACGGTGAAGCTGGGTGGGTGTTGTATCCGCCTGCTGGTGCAACGCGTGGGGATGTGCTGGTGATAACGGATCGGGGAGAGGCTCCTGCGTCTGTGGCAAAATCAGTGTTGAGACCTCTGGCGGCAGAGGGGTGGAGAGTATGGGTGTATCCAAACTCGGGAGACCGTGGAAAAGAGTTGGTCAAGGTGGGAGAGAGAGTCTGGGTCTTGGCTGGAAAAAATGCATCAAGAAAAATATCGCTTTACGGGCGAGGCGAAGGCGGTGCCGTGGCCTTGCTGGCGAGCTGTCGGCCTGAGGTTGCAGGGGCATTGACTGAAGTGACGGCATACCAGCCGCCTTACGCGAGTGGACTGAAAGAATATTCGCCAATGGAGCATGCAGCGGAGTCACAGGTGCCAGTCACGCTGGAGCATGAGGATGAGCCCGGAGATTTTGGATTCAGGCAAGGGATGATCTACCGCGAAGTTGCCGCTCGCTCCAGAAGAAGTGTTCGCATCGTGCAAAAGCCGTAGCGGTGTCTGAGTAGCTCGATCATCTCAGGACATTCCATTAAACCCAGATTATGCAATTGAAAACAGGGGAAACTGAGAAAGGTTTGTTTTATTAGGCAGTTGAGTAGACAACGAGGCAAAATCTAGATCACCAAAATGGTGA
>DYRQ01000034.1 GCA_020718645.1 Verrucomicrobium spinosum | reverse complement strand
CTGCTCCTCGGTAAGCTCGTTCCACTCGCCCCCAGCGTAGTCCAGCAGCGTTTGCCAATCGTTTTGCAAGGCAGCGGGAGCGGATCCGCCCTCCACGATGTCATTGAGCGTTTGCAGATAAATGTGAACAGACTCATGGACGAAAGCCGAAAAGTCAGCCACCTCAAACAGCTTGATGACCTGCCTGCCGAAGAAGGCTCTTGACGCTCAATGCCTCACCTGACTTCGTCCGGGTGTGGAAATAACCGTTTCCAGCTTCACACTCCAAGCCAACGCACCGTATGGCCAAGAACGATTTCCTATCAGCTTGAACGACAGAGACTTATTAGAATCTTAATACTTACATGAAAAGACTAATACTGTTGGTGGTGTTATGGTCAACTTTTGCCGGATATGCTAGTGTTGAAGAAGCCCCGCCGCAACTTCGATTGGAAGTTCCGGAATATCCGCCTTTTACGAAACTTGAAAATGGACAGCCCTCCGGTATGGGTTTGGTAAAGGTTGAGCAAATACTCAAAAGAGCCAATGTAAATTATGTCATCACAAGAGTAGTCCCGAATCATAAACGAGCTCTTGAAAATTTGAAGAATGGTGCTGTTGACGGTTTCTTTTTGGCATCGCGCAATGAAGAACGGGATGCTGACGCCGTATTTTCAGACAAAGTGATGTATAACAACTGGGTCTGGGTCATGTTGGCTACTAGCTCGCTGAATCCAAAGGATCCCGATTTCAGGCAGACAGCTAAGATTGGGGTCATTTTGAACAATAATCATTATAAGTAGCTCAATGATAATGGTTATCCCGTTTCTGGAACACCTGATAATCATGAGGCCGGGATTCAAATGCTGAAATTGGGGCGAATAGACACCTTTTTTGTGTCTGAACTGGCTTTTCTCGAATGTGTGCCGGAAAACGAACGGAAGAATTATAAAACAGTATTGCAGGAGCAAAAGCCCTTTGGAATCTATATTTCAAAAAAGTATTTAGAAAAGAATCCTGCAGTTATGGATAAGATTAATCATGCAATTATGGATATGCAGATTAACGGCACCTCCAATAATTAAAAAATTATAAAACTAGGGGTCAGGCAAGAATGGCGCTAACTTAAGCCATCTTTGGGATGCTATTTCAGAGTGGCGTGAGCATCCTGCTCGCGTGCCTTAGATAGGAGAGTGGACTTTCTAGTCCGCTGCTCTGGGGAAGCGGGTTGGAAAACCTGCTCTCCTGTCATACGAAAGCGGCAGGGATGCCGCTTCTACTTTTAGCTTAAGTTAGCGCCATTCAGACCGACTCCTATGCCTATTGCCATTTGCTGGAGCAAGCAGATGAGTGTCATCTGGAGAGAATTGTCAAATGTCAAGCGTTGACCCCATGCTCCACGGCGACCCTCCGCATGAAGTCTATTCGAAACTTGCCGACTATGTGGGCGATCTTCCGGTCTGCGCCTACAATCTCGCCTGCGATTGGGAGCAAGTTCTCCTGCGCGAATGGAAGCGACTCGACATCGCCCCCATCGGCACAAAGGGGTTTTGCTTTCTCAAACTCGCCCAACGCCTACTCGATCCCGTGCCCAGCGGCAACTGCAAGCTCCAAACCCTTCGCCAATACTACCGCCTGCCCAGCCGCAATGCCCATTCAGCTTCCGGCGATGTCGGCACGGTGATAGACCTATTGCGCGATGTTCTTTACCCGCTGGCTTGCGAACGCAATTTGCCCACGCCCGCCCACTGGTCAGCATTCTCTCGCGAAACTTGGTTCCCGGCCCGTATTACATTCGGAAAATACAAAAGCCGGCACTACCTCGAAGCTCTCGATGACACTGAATTTACCGAGTGGCTCAACTGGCTCGGGCGTTCCGACAAAGGGGAAAGTCGAAAAATGGGCAAGTGGTATATCGCTCGTCTCGACGAAGCCCGCCAAAAGAGGGATCACAAAGGGGCTCCTTCTTCCGCTAATGGCTTGCCCATCTACAAAACCACGGAAGAACACGGCCAGAAACCAAGCGATGCCCAAAAGATTCGCTCGGCGTCAGCGTCTTCTCGCCAAGATCGCACCACGCGCCTGCAAAAAGAACCTGCCGATGACGCCGCATTTCGCTCCATCACCCTCTACACGAACCCGCAAAAAGAAAAACTGCGTCTCCTCATCGAAGGCTCGCTCGCCCTCCTCGCCCAATACGAAGCCGCCTATCACCTCGACCAGAATACCATAAACACTTTCCGTAGAACGCTCTACCACCACCTGCGCCACCTCTACGAAAAAGAAAAACGCCTCCTGCGCCTCGTCGAATACCGCCGTCAATACCTCGATAAACTCACCCAAGACGGCGAAGACTCTGCCGCTGAAGTAGTAGAAGCCTACCGCCATGCCGCCCTCGAGGACGAAGAGGATTTCCGACAAACTGCCAGCAAAATTTCAAAAATCCGCACTCTCTCCGACGAGGAACAAAAGGAAGTCAAAACACTCTACCGCGACCTCATGAAGCTCTATCACCCCGATCGCTACATGGAGGACGAAACCAAACGCCAAGCCTACGAGAATATCAGCCGCCTCATCAACAAGGCAAAAGACGAGAACGACCTCGACACCCTACGCACCCTCGCCAACGACCCCGACAAAATCCTCAGCCAACAAGGACTCCACCTCCAAGACTACGAAGAGCTTCATGACATCATCAGCCTTCAACGCCTCTACGAATCCCTGCAAGTCGACATCCTCGCGATTCTCGAACGCCACAACGCCCTCCGCGAGAGCAAAGACCACGAAGTCGCCCACGCCTTTGCCGAAAATCCATCTGTCCTCGATACCTTCCTCGCCCGCAACGCCGCCACCCTCAACGCCAAGATTCAAGCGCTCGAAGCCGAAGCCAAATCTCTCGCCGAAGAGATTGAAGCTCTCACCGGATCGCCCACCGCCATTCACCCACCTCAATTTTAGCCATGTCGCCCGAAGATCACGGATTCCTAATACCCACCGGCAACCAACAGCCGGCGCTTCTACCTGCCACTCCCGAGACCCAGCTTTCTGCACACATCAGCGCTGACATTTACGAACTCTTCAAAAACTCCCGCAACGAACTCCTCCCCATCGAGGACTCCATCGAAGTCCTACCGAACCTCTGGTCGCCACAGTGCATCGCATACTCACCTGACGGGAAATATCTCGCCGTGGGATGCAAAAGTGGACAAATACGATTGCTGGAAACCGTAAATTATACCGTAGTGAGACTCTTGGAAGGGCACGAGCTTGGGGTTAAGTTCGTCTGTTTTTCGCCAGACGGCAAATGGCTCGCTTCTAGAGGTGGGGATAACATCATTCGGCTATGGGATGTAGTTACAGGCAAACTTCTGCGCACCAGTTTTGCTCACGACGACTTGTGGGTTTCCAGCGCACTCGGAGGCTATTACACGGGCTCTCGGAACTGCGAAGAACTCTTGCTCTTCCGCAATAAGAAAACCGGCGGCATCGAACCCGCCTACAAACACCGCGCCCACTTCTACAAACCTGAAAAGGTAAGACTAAAAACTGAATAAAACCCAAGCTGGACTTAAGGGTCAGTGTGCTTAAACCCAGATTTTGCAATTGAAAACAGGGGAACTATCGAAGGTCTGCTTTATTAGGTGGTTGAGGAGAAAACGAGCTGAAATCCAGATCACCAAAGTGGTGAACGAAATCTAGCGGCAAAACGAGCAAAGTTTTCAATCCTATCGGATAGGCGGCAGCCTCGGCTGTTTATGATGGCGCCTCTGCTGGGTTGCTCAGGGTTTGCAGTAGATGCCAAAGCGGCAGCTATACGAACAGGACAATAACAAGAATCAGAGGGAGTAAAAAATAGAATCAAGCGCAGCTTGTCGCGCTCTATTGGATAATCTGGGTTCAAAATAGCTTGGCGGGAGGCTTGCGAGAAAATAGGATGTCATGGCCGTGAGCCATCTTGCCTCCATTCTGGAAATCGCCACACAGTGTGCCTGCCCAGATGCCGCTGCCTTGGAGCAGGTGTTGAAAAACGCGGTGGGACGCCAAGTCTCGCCGGTCGTTGCCGCTGTGGATTCGGGGTTGGTGGACGAATACATTTTCCTCAAACAACTCAGCCTCTGGCTCGATCTTCCATGGCTCGATGAACCTATCCCGGAGGCTTCTCTGGAAAACTGTAGTCAGTTCCCGGCACGAGTCGCCCTGCGCCACCAGATCTACCCGCTCTCCCGCAACGGTGAGACATGGGATCTTCTCACAGGCGATCCGTTTGACTACCGCGCCAAACAAGCTGTTTACCGTGAGATACCCGACAAAGTCCGGTGGTGCATGGCGCCGCGCAAACGCATTCTTCAAGCTCTACGCGATGGATATGGCATCGGTGCCGATACTTTCGACGAGCTGATCGAGAAATGGGATCTCGATTTCGGCGCCACGCTTATCCAGCAAGAAACCACCGTGGTGGATGCGGATGACTCGGAGGCTACGGTGGTCAATTTTGTGAACCAGATTATCCGGGAGGCGCTGGAACAAGAGGCCACGGATATACATTTCGAACCACTGCACGATGACTTGCGCGTGCGCTTTCGGGTGGATGGTGTTTTGCACGAGGCGCCCGTTCCGCAGAGGCTCAAACTCCTGCAAGCCTCCGTGATCTCGCGCCTGAAAATCATGGCGCACCTCGACATTGCAGAGCACCGCCTACCGCAAGACGGACGCATCAATCTGGAATACGAAGGCCGCACCATAGATGTCCGCGTGGCCACTGTGCCGTCGGTGGAGGGCGAGAGCGTGAGCCTGCGTTTGCTCGGACAGGAGCGCTTTACCCTCGCCCGACTCGGGTTGGACGGTCGCAACGAAAATATCATCCGCGAACTGCTTGCCATGCCCAATGGCATTCTCTTGGTCACGGGCCCCACGGGCTGTGGCAAATCCACCTCGCTCTATACCTTCCTCACCCAGCTCAATACGGCAGAACGCCGCATAGTGACGATCGAAGATCCCGTGGAAAATAAGATCCCAGGCGTCGTTCAAATCGCAGTGAAACCCGAGATCAACCTCACCTTCGCCTCGGCGCTGCGCAGCGTGTTGCGCAGTGATCCTAATGTGGTGATGGTGGGAGAAATGCGCGACTACGAAACGGCCGAGATAGCCATTCGATCAGCGCTCACGGGGCATCTGGTATTTAGCACGCTCCACACCAACGATGCTCTCGGTGGAGTGACCCGCTTGCTGGACATGGGCGTGGAGCCTTATCTGATAGCCTCATCCGTGCGAGCTTTCATAGCGCAACGGCTCGTGCGCCGTCTCTGCCCGCACTGTCTTGTCCCTGCCGAGTATCCAGCCGCTCTGTTGGGAAAAATCGGATTTCCTTCCACCAAAGTTTCTTCATTACGAAAATCGGCTGGCTGCGAAAAGTGCAAGGGCAGTGGTTTCCGTGGACGGTTGGCAATCTACGAGATCTTCCGCCTGACACCCCGTATCCAAGAGATGATCACCGAACGCAAGCCCGCAGGGGACATAGCCCACGCTGCAGCGGCAGAAGGCATGATCAACCTGCGGCAATACGGGTTCCAGAAAGCGGTCGAGGGGGTCACTTCCCTCGATGAAGTGTTGCGTGTCACACTCGAAAACGCGGCATCTGAATAATCTGAAAACCGTGTGTTATGAAAAACTTTTCCTACCGCGCTCTCGAAACAACAGGAGGAGTGGTTGCCGGCACGGTGGCTGCCCATAGCCGTGCAGAGGCCTATAAAAAAATTGAGGCCACGGGTTTGCACCCTCTCTCGGTGGAGGATGGTGAGGGGGCATCGGCATCGCGCGGAGATCGCGGTGGAAAACAGTCTCTCTCGGGTGAAAAACCACGGTTGAGCAGCAAGCAGATACTCTTTTTCACCGAGGAACTTTCGGATCTACTCGATGCTGGTATTCCAGTGGAACCTGCGCTGAAAATCCTCGAACGCCGTGCTTCGGACGCCGTCATTGGCGCGGTATGCGGGCACTTGCGCACCTTGGTTCGGGAGGGGGCATCACTCTCGGATGCGCTCCCTGCCGCGTGTCCCTCGTTTGATGGACTTTACAGGCGCATGGTGGCGGCGGGCGAGGCCTCAGGAGCGCTGCCCAAAATATTAAAGAGGCAGGCGGAACATTTGGCAGCCGTAGCAGAACTCCGCAATGCGCTGATACAGGGGCTCATCTATCCAGCCTTTATCACCTTTGCAGGTCTCGCATTGATGCTTGTTTTTCTGCTCTTTCTCGTGCCGCAGTTGGAGGGGTTGTTTTCGCGCACGGGAGGAGCCATGCCGCTGCCCACACGCATCTTGATCGGCGTGAGCCGCGTGATTGTGGAAAAGTGGTGGATGGGTGGTGTGGGGATCGTGGTCGGATCACTCGTTTTTTGGCGGTGGACAGCCACCGAGAAGGGCCGGGCTCAGTGGGATAAGACCAAGGCGCGGATACCATTTATCGGGCGCGTGCTGATGACCAAATTTTACGCGCAGTTTGCCAACACGCTAGCCACTTTGCTTCACAACGGCGTGCCTTTGCACCCAGCACTCCAACTGTTGCAAGGCTCTGCCACCAACACCCACATCGCCACGATGCTGGAGTCTATCACGGGCTGGGTTGGGGGCGGTTTGCCATTGTCGAAAGCGTTTGAAAAAAGCAAGGAAGTCCCCCCCATGCTGACGGATCTGGTCTCGGTCGGTGAACAGACAGGGGACTTGGCGTCCGCCTTGGCCAAAGCCTCGCGCCGATACGAAAAAGAATTGCAAATCGGGATTAAACGGCTGACGGCTTTGATACAGCCTGTGATCATATCTCTGCTCGCCCTCGTAGTGCTTGCCATTGCTTACTCGATGTTGGCAGGTATTTTTCAAGCCATCTCCAGCCTGCGCAGATAACCTCTCACCCTCTCCACTAACGCGCAGGGTGTGTCTGTGAAAAATCGGGCATTGCCAGAAGTGTTTTATTTTGTGTAAAGTTTATATCGTATGAATGGCGGATTACCTGTCCGACACATGAACTGCGCCCTCTGCGGCGGGCTCGTGGATGTCACGGGATATAACCCGGGAGATCCCATCACTTGTCCCATCTGCGAACAGCCAACGGTGACGACATGGAACATGGGACCCTACACCCTCGTGAGCAAACTCGGGCAGGGTGGTATGGGAGCTGTTTACAAAGGTGTGGATCGCAACCTCGACCGCGAGGCCGCCATCAAAGTGCTCAAACAAGAGCTGGCCAATGATGCCAAATTCATCGCCGACTTCATCCGAGAAGCCCAGATCACCGCCAGCATCAGCCACCCCAATGTCGTGCAGGTGTTTGGCGCGGGTCAGGAGGGAAATTCCTACTACCTTGCCATGGAACTCATCACGCAGGGCAGCCTCGAAGACCTGATGCAGAAAGTGCACGAGGTCGGGGAAATCGAAATTTTACGCATTGGTGCCGATGCCGCGAGCGGGCTCCAAGAAGCGCACTCGCGGGGATTGATTCACCGCGATGTGAAGCCCGGCAACATTGTCTTCGGCAAGGACAGGATTGCCAAAGTTGTGGATTTCGGGTTGGCGGCCTCTCTCGAGGAGGTCAAAGATGGCAACGGTGAAATATGGGGGACACCCTACTACATTGCTCCCGAGAAACTCGACCAATCTGGCGAAGATCATCGCAGCGATATTTATTCGCTCGGGGCGACGCTCTTTCACGCCACCGCCGGACGCCCGCCGTTCGAGGCGGCCGACGCTACCCAAGTTGCCCTCAAGCATCTGAAAGGCACAAAAGTTTCTCTGAAAGCTTTCAAACCGAATGTCATTGACGAAACAGCTTACGCTATCAACCACTGCCTCGAGCGCGACCCGGCAGCCCGTTTTCAGACCTACGCAGATCTGATCGAAAATTTTGAGTATGCCCTGAAAATGGCGAAAGACAAAAAGCATCGCAAAGACACCATGCCTGCTCCAGAGACTGTGGCCACGGTGAACAACGATGAGGCTAAGAAACTCATACTCCTCGCAGTGGGTGCCACAGTCTTGTTTATCATCATCGCAGTGGTGCTCTACAATATTTGGCTCAAGCGAGCTCAAGGTCTTCCGGATTTCTAAAAAGAGTCGTGGCTAGGGGTCTCTTTGCATTTTGCCGCAGGCTCACTAGCTTGTGCTCATGAACACTGAAACAAAGGACTTGGCCTCACCCGTGTTGCACGACGAACAGAACAGGCTCGACGAAAGGCAAATCCGCATAGACAAAGTCGGGGTCAAAGGCTTGCGCTACCCCGTGCGTGTTCGCGATAAAACCCACGATCACCAAGACACCATCGGCCTCTTCAACCTCTCCGTGGATCTCCCGCAGGAATTCAAAGGCACCCACATGAGCCGATTCCTCGAAGTGCTCAATGCCCACGGCCGTGAGATCGATGTCATGAACATCTCCGATATCCTCCGCGAACTCTGCACCAAGCTCAAATCCAGCTCCTCTCACATCGAGATGGAATTCCCCTATTTCCTCGAGAAAAAAGCGCCTGTCACCGGTGCGCCTGGGCTCGTGGATTACCAAGTCAAATTTGCAGCCGCCATGGTCGCAGGGCACTTCGAACTCTCCGTGACTGTCACCGTTCCCGTGGCCACGCTCTGCCCATGCAGCAAGGCCATCAGCGAACGCGGCGCACACAACCAGCGCGGCTATGTCACCCTCACGGTCAAGATGGGTCGCAAAACCGTGTGGATCGAAGATCTCGTGCGCATCATCGAGGACTCTGCCAGTTGCGAAATATATTCCGTTCTCAAGAGACCCGACGAAAAATTTGTCACGGAAAAAGCCTACGACAACCCCGTCTTTGTCGAAGACCTCGTCCGCAATGTCGCCCAGAGACTCAATGCCCATCCCGATCTCTCATGGTATCGAGTCGAGGCTGAAAATATGGAAAGCATCCACAACCACGCCGCCTACGCCATGATCGAAAAAAGCTAATTTCACCGCCTCTCACTGTCTCCATCCAACATGAGGGGCATCCGAAAAACCTTGGCATCACAGCGGCAAGAGCCTATCACGCTCTCAACTATGAGCACTACCCCCATCCGTGTAGCCGTGACCGGCGCCGCTGGTCAGATTTCCTATTCCCTCCTGTTCCGCATCGCCTCCGGCGCGATGTTTGGCCCGGAGCAACCCGTCATCCTCCAGATGATCGAAGTCCCCTTCGAAAAACCCATGAAAGCCCTCGAGGGCGTGGCCATGGAACTCGAAGACTGCGCCTTCCCCTTGCTCAAAGGTATGGTAGTCACCGGCGACGCTAAAATCGGTTTCAAAGACGCCAACTGGTGCCTTCTCGTCGGTGCCAAACCCCGTGGTCCAGGCATGGAGCGCGCCGACCTCCTCAAAGACAACGGCAAAATCTTCATCGAACAAGGTCAGATCATTGACGCGGTTGCAGCAGACAACGCCCGCGTCGCAGTCGTCGGAAATCCTGCTAACACCAATTGCATGATCGCAGCCAGCCAAGCCAAACGCCTCACCCCCGACCGCTTCACCGCCATGGTCAGGCTCGACCAAAATCGCGCCCAAGCCCAGCTAGCCAACAAGGCCGGCGTGGATCTCACCGAAGTCGAATCCATCTTCATCTACGGCAATCACAGCCCCACCATGTTCCCCTCCTTTGCCCACGCGAAAATCGGCGGCAAACCAGCCATGGAAGTCATCACCGACACCGAATGGCTCAAAGGCCCCTTCTGCGAGACCGTTGGCAAACGCGGCGCAGCCATTATAGCCGCCCGCGGCGCCTCCTCCGCAGCTTCCGCCGCCAACGCGCTCGTGGATCATGTCCATGATCTGATGATCCCAGGCAAAATCCACTCCGTTGCCGTCAAATCCAACGGCGCTTATGGTTTCGATCCCGAAGTCTGGGCCGGCATGCCCGTCAAGACCACAGCCCCCGGTGCCTACGAAGTCATCAGCGGTTTTGAGATGTGCGACTTCTGCAAATCCAAAATTGCCTCGACGAATAAAGAGCTGGTCGAAGAACGCGACGCAGTCAAATCCATGCTGGGCTAAACCTCACCATCACTCACACGAGAAAAGGCGGGCGCAAGCCCGCCTTTTTCGTGCAGATCATGGGGCATAGAGCGACCGCCACAGGCGGTGCGAGTGAGAAATGTCGTGGGGAGTAAAAGCTATTACTGCCCGGAAGAAACTTGAGAGGCCGCCGCACGAAAATAGGCGATGACTCCTTCTGCAACAGCCTCAGCATATTCGCGGAAAAGGCTGCGATAAGAAGTGCCATCGAAGAGACGCTCACCCTCATAGTCCCCCGCGATCAGGCGCGGGTAGGCGTCGCGTGCATTCATGTAGGGGCCTTCGGCAAAAATAACCGGCCCATCGAACAGGCGGTTGGCAATCAGGTTGCGGGCATAAACGAAGGGATCGTAATGGCTGCGGATGGTGTTGGTGCCCGTGTAATTTTCTGGCCCCCACTGCGGCCAGACACGCTGGTAGGCGCGGGAGATGGAGACGGCGAGGTCTTCCTCAGCGCGCCCGCTGTTCTCGAGGATTTTGCGCAGGAGATGGAATTTCATATCCTCGTATCGGAGTTCGTCCGGGAGGTAAGCGCCGTGGGTAAAGAGAACCAAACGGCTTTTATCCACAAGCTGGGGATTGGCGGGATCCCCCCAAGCGGCGGCGTTGTAATGGATGCAGAGGGTCAGGTCTGGCTTGAGGATGCGGTTAACGACTTCAGCTCGGCCGGCGATCTCGGCAGTGCGGTAAAAAAATAGGTCGGATCTGCGGCGCACGCGCTCGAGCAAAATGGCTGGGTCTGCGATAAACTCCAGAGAGCCGTGGCGTTCGAGGAAGAGGTTCCGCAAGGACTCGTTCCAGTAATCCTCGGCTTTGCGCGGCATGACGGGCCGGGGTTCTTTCTTGGTGTAAACCACGCGGGCGCCAGCCTCGCGCAACAGCGGTTCCATGAGCTGACAGGTGAGCAAGTTCAGATCCCACTCCATGACGGGAGGGTCATCGCCAATCTTGAACCAGCGTTCTTCAGCTTTGGCCCATGCTCCACCAATGTGGCCTGGATCTAGGGCGATGGTCAGGTTTTCCAAGGGGCGTGCAGGGTTTGAGAAGCTGCGGGATTCGAGTGGGTGAGATAACGATTTTTCACTCGAGGAAAAATGGAGCGTCCACAGGGATTCCTCGTGATCCAGATCGTGAAAAACGGTCAGGCGATCATCGCTGATGCGGCAGTAGCGGAGGAAGGCTCCGTCTGTGGAGTAACGGTGGCTCAGTGTGCGCTCGAAAGATTCTCTGGTGAGCGAATACTGGTAGCGGTCGAGGGAGTGCCACTCAGGGGCTAGAGCAAATGGGCTGAGCCTCGAACTCTGAGCTGGGAGATCAGGGGAGCTGAACAGGAAACAGACAGCGGCGAAAAAAATCCGTGTGCTGAATGTGGCGGCGGTGGGCACGCGTGAAATCAAGGTTTGGGAATGTCAAAAATCTGACCGGTTTCGGCGGAAATTTTGGCAGTTCCAAATTCTTTTTCAGTGGCATTCTTCTCGATGTAGATGGTCACGGCCCAGACGGGGGAGACATTGCCTTTGGCCTTGCGCAGGTCGTAGGAGAGGGAAGAGATTTTCAAGCCTTTGAGGTTGGGATGGTGGCTGATGCGGGAGAGCACTTCGTCCGAATCTACTTTGAAGAGTTCCTGACGAATGGTCTCATCGGGTTTGTAAGCAGCCATGCGCATGCGGTCGAGTTCGGTGTAGCCTTCTTTGATTTCCACCACGCTGCCGCCGGCGACACGGACGCGTTTACCCTCCTGCATAGCGGTGTTGTCGTAGAACCAGATATACCACTCTGTGGGGGATTGGGAAAGGTTGCTTTTGACGCCGCGTATGGCGAGGAGCGACTTGCGAGCCTCGGGGGAGACTTGTTTGCCAGCCAGCTCGACAGCTTTCATGGCTGACATGGGGGAGGAGGCGGCAGAGGCGTTAGTTTGGAACAAGGCGACCAGCGCAATAGCGATGGCGCAAAGAAAAATTGGCGTTTTGCTCATAATGCCGTATTCTACCGCCTTTATTGTCCGCTGCAAGGAGAGTCTGCAAGCGGTTGCGGAGAAAAATTATGTCAGGAAAAAGTCCAGTCGAAGAAATCAAAGCCAAGAGCTGTGGGTTGCGTGGCACGCTAGCACAGACGCTGGCCCAGCCCGTAGATCATTTTGGCGAGGAGGAAAACCAGCTTCTCAAGTTGCACGGAATGTATCAGCAGGATGACCGCGATCTGCGCACCGAGCGCAAGAAAGCTGGGTTGGACAAGGCTTGGAGTTTAATGATCCGCACCAAGCAACCCGCTGGCAAAATGAGTGCTGAGCAGTATCTGGCCTTGGACGCACTCTGCGGCGATATCGCTAATGGGTCGCTGCGATTGACGACACGCCAAGCGATCCAGTTTCATGGTATTTTGAAAATCCATGTCAAAGAGGCTGTCCAGAGGATACACCATTGTGGGCTGACATCGTGGGGGGCGTGCGGGGATGTCGTGCGCAATACGATGGGGCCAGCGGCTCCTTTGTGCGACGAGGCTCACCGGGACGCCCAGCGGTTGGCCGAGGAGTTGACGCAGGTGTTTTATGCAAAAAGCACCGCCTATGCAGAAGTTTGGTTGGATGGGAAAAAGCTGGAGGATGGAGCCACCGAAGAGGAGCCCATCTATGGAAAAGTTTACCTGCCGCGAAAATTCAAAATAGGCATTGCTGTGCCGCCTCACAATGATGTGGATATCTACTCGCAAGACCTCGGATTTGTGGCCGAGGTGCGCGATGGGAAATTACTGGGTTACACCGTATTGGTCGGAGGCGGTTTTGGAATGTCGCACGGGCAAACCCAGACGAGGCCATTCCTCGGCCAACCGCTCTTTTTTGTGAAACCTGAGCACGCAGTCGAGGCTGCTATGGCAGTAGTGACGATGCAACGCGATCATGGCAACAGAGAGGATCGCAAGCAGGCGCGGCTCAAGTATTTGGTTCACAAACAAGGCATAGAATGGATCCGTCAAGAAGTGGTGTCGCGCATGAAATGCCCTACTGCGCCATCTCGGGAAGTCCTGTTTTCCGAGGGTGTGGCAGACCGTATGGGATGGCATGAGCAGGGGGATGGAAAATGGTTTCGAACTGTGTGGGTGGCCGAAGGCCGGATTAAAGACAGTGAGAACGCTCGCTACAGGAGTTGTTTTCGGGCGGTCGCAGAGCGGTTCGGATTTCCTATGCGGGTCACGCCGAACACGAATTTGCTGGTCCATGATATCCCGGCCGACAAAAAAACAGATTTGGATCAATTATTGGCGGAGCATGGCATCGGATCCACATCGGGCATGACGCTCGCCCGTCAGATGTCCCATGCCTGTGTGGCCTTGCCAACCTGCGGACTTTCTTTAGCGGAGGCAGAGCGATTTTTCCCCGAGGCTATGTCGCAAGTGGATCAGGTGTTGCGGGAGTTGGGGCTTGGCGAGGAGCCGCTCTTGGTGCGCATGAGTGGATGTCCTAACGGTTGTTCTCGGCCCTACAACGCGGATATTGCTCTCGTAGGAAGAGCCCCTGGCAAGTATGCTCTCTATATGGGTGGCTCTTACAGGGGAGACAGGCTGGTGGGTTTGGAGAAAAAAGCGGTAGGGGCCAGTGAGATCGGGGAGATGGTGAGACCGTATCTTGCTGAATTTGCTACACGCCGTGAGGCCGGCGAATCATTTTCTGATTATTGGGGGAGGAGCCACACCAACGGAGAGGCACCCCATTCGGAACAGTTTCACACAGAGTTAGAAGAAAGAAAGAAGAGGCTCGAGGCCGCAGGTGAAAAACCGTCGGCTCCTGAGTAAAATTGGAAAAAACTATGGGCAAAAAGCTTTTCATCGCCGCATTGGGCGCTTTACTGGTGTTTGTGAATACGAATTCTGAAGGACAGGACTACAGTCAGCACCCACAGCCAGTGGTCAAAATGCAGACCCCTCATGGTGATATTTATTGCGAGCTTTATCCCGATGTAGCTCCGAAGCATGCCGAGCGCATCAAACAGCTTTGCGCTGACAAGTTTTATGATGGTATTCGCTTTCATCGCATCGTGCCAGGGTTCGTAGCCCAGGCTGGTGACCCTGCCTCCAAAAAAGGGGTCAATGCCCCAGGCGTGGGCAGCGGTGGATCCGATTATCCCGACCTGCCGCTCGAGGTGAGCCCAACGCAGAAAAACACCCGAGGTGCTTTGGCTGCAGCTCGCACGAACGACCCCAACTCTGCCAATAGCCAGTTCTACATCGTCTTGCAGGATGCCACCCACTTGAATATGCAATATACGGTGTTTGGCCGCGTCTTGGGTGATGGGATGAAAGTGGTGGATAAAATCAAAGCGGGCGATCCCATAGTGTCTCTCGCCGTAGTGAAACCCTGAGCGTTTGCTCACAGAACACTGCTGTCTGCATGGCTAAGAAGCGTGCTTCAAAAGCAGCTCCCAAGAGGACTTCCCAACCCCAGAAAAGGGTGGGTAAGAGCCGGGCAGATGTAGGTCATTCTGCCTCGGGGTTAAGCCTGAACGCCCTCATTTCCGCTGGTGCTTGTCTGTTGGGACTGGCACTTTTTTTCTGGCTGTCCAAGGATGGGGGTAGCTCGGATGTCAAGGAAGCTGATTCCGTTACAGAGATTGATAGGATTGTTGGGGAAAATCCCGACGCAGAGGTGTTCCAGATGCACAAGCAATCCCGTGCTGCTGCCACGGAGGTGGTGGATAAACAAAAAAAAATCCGCGATGTGATGCCTGAGGATGAGGGGAATTTCAACTCGCCTTTCGACGAAAAAAAAAACTGAAGCCGTGGGCTGATGGCGCAGGCAGTGAAGCGGTGGTTGTTTACGATTTGCGGGATTTTCCTGCGGCTAGTCTTGGTGTCATAGCTGTCAAACCATTGATTCCACGCAAATCGAAGTCTTCTGAAAAAATGGTTGGGCTCCGACTGTCACCACAAGAGGAAGAGGTGGCCGGGTATCAAGTGATGCTGGATCGGCGTTGGTTTTCCTGTGGCACGGTAGATGGTGTGGTGGGATCTCGCATGCGGCTGGCGCTGCTTGAGTTTCAGAGAATACACCAGATACCAAAAACTGGATTGCTGGATGAGGCGACCAAGCGGGCGATTGGAATGCCAGTGCAGCCACTGGTTCGGCAGGAATTATCGGTTGCGGATTTTGCTAAAATAGCGCCGACACCAACTCTGTGGGTGCAGAGGGCGCAGGCTGTGGCACTGGGTTACAATACGGCATTGGAAATGGCCGCAGAAAAATTTCATACGACGCCACTGTTTCTCCGAAAACTGAATCCGGGGTTGGACTGGGAAGGGGTGAAGCCTGGTGTCTGGGTGTTGGCACCAAACATTGAGGAGAGTGTGGCGGTTTCTAAGGCGGGGAGAGTGGAAGTAAAATTATCAGACAAAACCGTGAGGGTGGTGGACAGGCTGGGGAGGGTGGTGGCGTTTTTCCCATGCTCGATCGCGCAGAAGGCGGAGAAGCGACCCGTGGGAGAGTTGAAGGTGATGGTGGCAGTGCACAACCCTAATTACACCTTTAACCCGGAGGTGCTTCGTGAGGTGGCTCGGGCTGAGGGTATCCGCAATAAATGCATCTTGCCGCCAGGCCCGAATAATCCTGTAGGTATGGCGTGGATAGGGTTAGATAAACTGGGCTATGGATTGCATGGGACGCCAGAGCCAGAAATGGTGAGCAGGACAGAGAGTCACGGCTGTTTTCGACTAGCAAACTGGAACGCAGATCGGTTGAGGCGAATGGTCTCGGTTGGGACGCCTGTGGTAGTGAGACCATGAGGCACTGGGGTCGTGAGATTGTGTGTTTGTGGGAGTGAAATGCCTTAAGGTGGTTGAGGGGCAAAAGCCATAGCTATTTGCATAATCTGTGACAGAGTAGTTTTGTGAGGCTTCATTTTATAGATACGGATTCCATTGCTGAGCTAAGGGATATGCGCCGTGAGATGTCCCAGAAACGCGAGGAGCAATATAAGGTATTTCAGAAGAAGGAAAAGGAAGAGGTTAAAAAGCCCGAGCAAAAACCTAAGCAAGAAAAAACTATCACACTTGAGGTCAAACTCCCCGTGTCTGTCGTGGACGCCTTGATGGATTCAGCTCGTGCCAGAGGTGTGACTGTGGCGAGCGTTATCCAAGAGTGCTGTGAGCGATCACTGAACGAGAGTGTGTTGATCAAAAAAGCGAAAGCGGCCGAAGCCAAACCTGTGGTGTGATTGTTTGCTGATGCGTCAGGCGAGCGCAGCGCTTTTACTAAAACATTCCAAGTAGCTCTCGAACACGACGAGGCCATCACTGCAACCGAGAGCACTCTCTGAGCAGCGTTCGGGGTGTGGCATCATTCCAACAACATTTCCCATAGCACTGCAGATGCCCGCGATGTTGTTCCTCGAACCGTTGGGGTTGGAGATAGAAGAGGTGGTGCCAGAGGCATCGCAGTATCTGAGGACAACTTGACCGCCAGTCTCAAGGTCGGCGAGGGTGGAGTCATCGGCTTGGTAGTTACCTTCACCATGGGCGATGGGAATGGTCAACACTGAGTCAGTCTTGGCGAGGAGGGTGGCGGGACTGTTGGTGTTGCAAACTTTGACCGAGATGGGTTTGCAGATGAACTTGAGGTTCTGATTGCGAACCAGCGCTCCGGGAAGCAGGCCAGATTCACAGAGGATCTGGAAGCCGTTACACACACCGAGCACCAACCCCCCGTCCTTGGCATGGTCTATGACCGAACGCATAATGGGAGAAAACCGGGCGATGGCACCGCAGCGGAGGTAGTCACCATAGGAAAAACCACCGGGGAGGATGATCAGGTCAGCGCTCTCCAGAGAGGTGTTTTTATGCCAGAGGTAAGTGGTCTGGAGACCCATGACTTGGGAGCAGACATGGAACATGTCTTGGTCGCAGTTGGAGCCTGGGAACTGGAGGATGCCGACTTTCATGCTATATCTCGTGGAGGGTTTAGGCTTGGAGATCGAGACGGTAGTCTTCAACGACAGGATTGGAAAGGAGGTCGCGGCAGATGGTCTCCAGCTTTTCCTGAGTTTTTGCCAAGTCAGAGCCATCAATGTCGAGTTCTATGTATTTTCCTACTCTGACTTCTTGGACACAGGGCATGTCCAAGTGGTGAATGGCCTGTTTGACTGCCTCTCCTTGTGGGTCGAGGATGGATTTTTTTGGCGTGATCGTAATCCGTGCTTTCATGAGGGCGTTGTTTATACACGGAGATTCGGGAGTGCGTCCACACACAAAACAGGCAAAACATAAAAAATTTTCTAAAGAATACGAAGTGGCATGCCGAATGCTGAATAGCTTGGGCTGTGGCTCGAGAAAACCAACAGACAGGAATTATGAATAACGGATACAAAGCCGAAGCGGAATATTTTTCCGTCAGTAACACCTCGACAGCCAGAGAAAATGGGGTAGTTTTCCCACAAGGAGCCAAAGCTATTGGCTTCCAATGGAGAGCCTTTTTGAAAAAATGCTGTGCTACATTAGTCATTGTCGGTGCCATGATCTGTCAGGCACAGGCGCAACTATTTTTGCGCGATGTGCTTGATGGTCCGGGCGGTAAGGGTGACGGGCTCGGTGTGTCCTCAGAGGGGCAGCACTACAATCTCAAAGCCGGACCGGTGCTTCTCCGTATGACTGCTGGTCTTCGCACTGAATACAACGACAACATTGCACTCAGCAACAAGGATCGCAGAGACGACTATATCATTACACCACAAGTGGGTGCCTCTGCCAACTGGGCTATCACATCGTTCAACGCCCTGAGTTTTGGATTTGGGGCTGGCTATTCTAAATATCTGAATAACCCTGGAGCAGACAGCGACTTCATGCTGATGAGCTATGGCATTGCCAACAATGTGAATACAGGTCTGAACCTTCGCCTGGTGCTGGAGGATTTCACTATCAATGTAGGAACTTCCCTAGCCTACTCACAGGGGGCTAGTGATTCAGTTTTGGATAAAAATGGCGAGATCAGCACGAATTTCGGGCAGTTTACCAACGCGTCTGGCTTCGATGTGCTGTGGAACTTGGCTAATCCAGTCATACGGTTTGGCTACAAACATAATGAAAATTTTTCGTGGGATGATGATTTTCAGTTCATTGATAACTCATCAGAAAATTTTACGGCGAGCACAACCTTTAATTTGAACGAGACGATGCAGACAGGTATTGAAGGTAATGCGTCCCTCACGAGTTTTGATCAAGAATACCAGAATGATAGCTGGTCGCTTAACATGGGTCCATTCTTTGCCATGCAAGTTTCTCAATATCTCGGTTTTCGCTTGGGTATGGGCTTGACTCTCGCGGATTTTGAGAAGGGAGGACTGAACGGTGATGATGAGTCTGAACTTTCCAGCTACTATTTTAATGGTCAAGTGTATCACATAGTAAACCAATACTTGAGCCACAATCTTTCGCTGGGTAAATCTACTAACATCAATCTTACTTCCAATTTTGTTGAACTGTATTTTATGAGATATGGTTTTACTTGGAATTTCATCAAAAACTTCGCTTTAAGCCCGAGCTTTTTCTTCGATTGGGGTGACGAGTCGGGCGGTGTGACCGAAGATGATTTCTATCGCTGGGGCGCCAGCATAGGGCTGGGTTACCAGATTTCCAAAAAACTCACCTCTTCAGTTGGATACACTTATATCAGTAAAGATTCGGATATGGGGGAAAACCGTGATTATTATCAGAACCGTATCTCGCTTGACATGAATTATCAGTTCTAACATGAAAAATGTGGTTGTTGCAGCTCTGTTATCAGTCAGCCTTGTAACAATGGCTGCCGCGCAAGGGCTTTCTTTGCGCTCACCGGGGTCGCAGACGAACCAGCCGCCCAAAGAGCCAGTGCCTGCAGTGCAAACCAGTGTGGTGAAACCCGGTCCAAATTCTCCTGAAATAGTCAGAACCGACGCACTTCCACCTCAGCCACTCAAACAGACTGCGCCTACCGCCAATAACTACGGGCAACCCATGGTGCCAGCGGCTAAAAATACTGCCCCCTATAACAGTTACAGTCCTCCGAAATCAACTCCTTACACAGGGTATCAGTCGGTTCGCCAACCCTCTACCACCCAGATGGCCTCCATGATGGAACGGCTAGATGACCAACGACGGCTCAAGATGGGCGACATCGTGGCTTACCGTGTGTTGGAAGACCGTTCGGATACGCTGAATCTGACAGTAACGGAGTCAGGGGTGTTGGATATACCTCTTGTCGGGCAGCGACATGCTGCTGGTAAAACATGCCGTCAACTGGCCTTTGAACTCAGAGATTTTCTGAAAAAAGATTATTATTACGAAGCTACAGTGATGTTGGAACTTTCCACCCCAAGTAAATTTGACGGCAAGTTTTATGTTTACGGTCAGGTGGCCACTCCCGGAACCCACGATTTTCCAGTAACGGAAGTGATGACGCTCAGTCGAGCCATTACTAAAGCAGGCGGGTTGAAAGAAGGTGCAGACAAAACACAAATTACCGTCTTGCGTCGTAGTGGTGTGGAGGGTGATAAAGAATTCGTGGTCAACCTGAGTGATATTATGGACAAAGGTCGCACGGATCTTGATATCGAACTCATGCGAGATGACTACATCATGGTTCCGCAAGACCCGACTATGATCAAAGGGCGCATTTATCTCTATGGTCAGGTGAACGGTGCTGGAGTGCAGGAAATCCCGGGAGGGGAACCCTACACCTTGAGCAAAGCTATACTGCGAGCTGGTGGGTTCGGGCAGTTTGCCGACAAGCGTCGTGTAAAAATTTTTCGGAAAACTGGCAAGTCTGAAAAAGAAAAGCCGATCGTGGTGGATCTTGTCGAGGTTTTTGACAAGGGACGCACGGACAAAGATGTCCTGCTTTTGCCTGGTGATTATGTCATGGTGCCACAGCGCCTAGTCAACTTCTAGGACTGGGAGAAAATTGATATGTCCATGACCGCACCCTCGCCTGTTGTCGGGGAGCAACAGACAGGAATGGGGAGCTGGTATCCGCTGTTTTATAGGTGGCGGCGGATTATTTTTAAATGGTGGTGGATTGTATTTTTGACTACCTCAGCAGGTTTATCCTACCAAGCCTATACCGTTTCAAAAGCCCCAATTTCCTACAGATCAGAGGCGCGTCTGATCATGAATAATAATGTGGAAATTCCAGGAAAAGGTATGGTGGCGGAGAGCCCCGGAGATCTTATTGGAACCATGTCGGAATTACTCCAAGGTAGTGAGATTACCAAATCCGCCACGGAAAGAGTAAAAACTCTCTACCCTGATACTCCGACCAGTGGTGCCTCTATCGGAGTCACTACCGTGACTGGCGGAGGAATTATCAGACTAACCTCAACAGGCTCTGACCCGAAGTTTGTGCAAGTCTATCTCGATGCAGTGATACAAGAATACATGACCTTCAGGCGTGGGTTAATGGCTGGTGTGACTGAAACGACTTTTAGTTCGATTAATGCTGAATTAAAAAATATTGAGGCGCAGCTCCATGTGGCAGAAGAAGAGGTGATTCAGTTTCAGCAGGAGAACAATATTGTGTTTCTCCAGCAGCAAGGCAGTAGTGCCGGTTCATACCTCGGGGGCTTGAGTAATCAACTGGCGTCTCTAAGAACTGAACTCGAATTCATCAAATCACTCGAGCGTAACCATACTGTGGATTGGGTTAAAGCTATGACTTTATCTAACACGGGGCAGATGATGAATGCACAGTCAACTGAGGAAGGAGAATCAGGAAATAGAGATTCAAAAGCCGATCCAAAAAAAGCCGCTGAAGGTCAGTATCAGCAGCTTCGTCAAGAGTTGCTTGTATTGAAAAACGATAAAGAAGAGCTGGGAAGATTTCTTAAACCTAGACATCCAAGAATGGTTCAAATAGATGAAAAAATTCAGCGACTCGATCGCACGCTTGCACTATTTCAGAACCAGACGAAGGAGCAAATCACCAACCGCAGGAGTATGATTGAACTCCAGATACAAAACCTTGAAAGGGAGAGCGTCAAATGGGAAAAAGATGCCCATGATCTCAATAGAAAACTAGCTGATTATGATCGCCTGAAATCTAAAGTGGATCGCCTCAAAACCCAACACGCTCGATTAATAGAAACTATACAAAATATAGATATCAGTCAGGCTATTGGACAAGAGCCGTTTTCTGTTATGGAAAGTGCTAAACCAGCGGTGAGCATGGCGATTTTCAATAGGAATAAAATCTTGATGGGTGGCCTTGCGGGGTTGGTTTTGGGATTTGTCATATTATTTGCTATAGACCGCTTCGACGACCGTATTCGGACTATTACTGAGGTGAGTAATATGTATGCATATCCGATCCTCGGACAGGTGCCCCATGAAAAAAGTCTGGCAAAGGAGCAGGCTGCCGAATCGCTACTATCACCGCAGGATCAACGCCATATCTATTCGGAATCTTATCGGAATATCCGCTCTTCACTGCTTTACATGGATGTTGAGGGAGAAAGAGCAAAAACAATACTAGTGACAAGCGCTAACCCCAATGAGGGTAAATCTACTATATCGGCCAACATAGCTGTTACTTTTGCATTGCTAAATTCTAAAACTTTGATCATTGATGCAGATTTGAGGCACGGGACGACACATAAATTCTTCGGATTCGATTCGAATCCAGGCTTGGCTGATGTGCTTGGACTGAAGTGCCGCGCACAAGATGTCATTCGGCCTAGCAAAATCCCAAATTTGTTTGTGATGCCTCGTGGCAAAGCCATGGATCATCCAGGTGAGCTATTCTTGGGTCAGACCATGGATAATTTAATAAAGGAGCTTTATCAGTTCTTTGATTACATCATCATTGATAGTGCGCCTGTTATGGTGGCAGACGATACCCCCAGCTTAGCCCCCAAAATTGATGGATGTGTCTTTATCGTTCGTGCAAACTTCACATCATCTCGCGTTGCGAGAAATGCTATTAGCATTCTCCAAGCTCGACAAGTGAATATTTTAGGGTTGGTGCTCAATGACTTAGATACAAGTCAACCTGAATATTACTACTACAAATACAAAGACTACTACTACTACCGCCGCCCGAAACAGGGCAGCTCATAAATCTAGTTTTTTTAGTTCGTTTTTTCTTGAACAAAGCGAACAATAGTTTTGAATTCTTCTGTGGAACAACAAGAAGAGCTTCAATCTTTATCCAATCTCACGCCAACCCTTCATAGGCGTAGTTCGAAAACTACAGCTAGCGGAGTCCCCTGTCTGGACAGTGTTGCCACCGAGATCATCGAGTTTTTTGTGCATACCACACAGGTGATTGGATTGCCAAAATCTCTCGGAGAAATCTATGGTTTGCTATTTGCCTCAGACCGTCCGATTAATTTTGATGATGTCAAGACCCAGCTCAATTTGAGCAAGGGAGCAACGAGCCAAGGCCTAAAGCAATTGCGCAATATCGGGGCAGTGAAACTAACATATATCCCAGGGGACAGGCGGGATTACTACCACGCTGAGACTGAACTCAAGAAACTCGTGGCAGGCTTTTTAAGAGAGCAGGTCACTCCACAAATGGCTGGATGGGATATGAGATTAACTCGTCTGAATGATATGCTTTCGGACGAAGATAATGAGAGAAATCCACTCTTGGATCAGAGGATAGAAAAGCTGAATTCATGGGCTTCTAAGTTACGCCGTGTTGTGCCCGTCCTCATGTCTGTGATTTCACCATGATTGAGGAAGAAATATTCTTGGACGAGCCTCAGTGGTTCTGCTTGCGATCTCAGCCAAAGCACGAACACATTGCTGCGCGTGTTCTGCGATCTCAATTTAGTTTAGAAGTCTTTTGCCCGAGAATACGGTTCAAGAAAAAAACGGTTCGTGGAATCGAATGGCGAATTGAGCCGCTGTTCCCAAACTATCTGTTTGCCCGGTATAATCCGATGGAGCATCAAGTCGCTGTTCGATATGCCTTTGGAGTCAGCTCGATCATCAGTTTTGGCGGAAAATCCCGTGTAGTAGAGCCATGGGTCATAGAAGATTTGAGGTCTCATTTTGATGATCAGGAAATCAAGGAAATCCCTGACACCATGCAGCAGGGTGATACGGCCATAGTAGCTGATGGACCCATGCAGGGTCTTACAGTGGTGGTCACGCAAGTGATGCCTTCAAAAGAGCGAGTTAAAGTCTTGCTAGAGTTTCTAGGACGACAATCAGAAGTAGAGTTTCCGAGATCCCAGCTCATACGCGCTGGTAATCATCCGCTAGCAGTTCCACAAGAACATTGAAGTTTGTTAGGCCAGATTAGGCAGAGTAAGAATATTGGAAATCCACGAGATTGGCCAAGGGCGGCAGCTTGAACAAATAGGAACATGACAAGCGTGGTAGAACAGATCGAAAAAGAGACGAGAATCGTCCCTGAAGCACAGTTTTCTTGGAGCGAATTAAAAGAGACTTGGGACTATCGTGATCTCGTGATACTCATGGTGCGTCGGGATCTTGTTGCCACCTACAAGCAGACCGTGTTAGGGCCTCTCTGGATGATGGTTCAACCACTCATGCAGAGTGGAATCTACGCTATCATCTTTGGAAAGATTGCTCAAATATCTACTGATGGACAATCACCACTTCTATTTTATTCGATCGGTCTGCTGATGTGGAACTATTTTCATAGTTGCATGGTAGGGATTTCCAATACTCTCGGTTCCAATGCGGGGCTCCACAGCAAAGTTTATGTGCCCAAGCTCGTGATGCCCGTGACGCATGTGCTTTCGCAGATGATTAACTGGGGAGTCAATCTTCTTCCCAATCTTTTCCTGATAGGCTATTTTATTTTGATGGGGGGAGATAAAGCTCCTCATCCTTCGGCGTGGAGCATTATTATAATACCTCTTCTACTTGTGCAAATGGCCATCATGTCTATGGGGATTGGATTAATATTTTCTTCTCTCACGATCAAATATCGGGACTTGAGATATGTGATCAGCTTCGTCACGAGTTTCTGGATGTATCTGACCCCCGTGATCTATCCGGTTTCTCAGATTCCCGAACAGTGGAGAGCTTGGGCGTGGCTTAATCCCATGACCGCACCAATGGAAATATCACGCTGGGCAATGCTCGGAGGGTCAGAGCCTTCGATGGGAATGGTGATCTGTTCGGTAGTTTTTACGCTGGTCAGCTTTATCCTTGGCCTCAGGTATTTCGAAAAAGCGACGGCGAATTTTGTGGATACGATATAGACCGTTCACATGAGTTTCTCCTGTCCTCATTTTGAATTCAAAAATGAAAAATGCCTGCGGTTAAAGAAAAAATGTGTGGCGGGTATTTCAGGGTGCATCTTAAAAAAATCGGTGTTTCTTTGGGTCTTTTTCAGGTTTGCAGTAAAAAACTTGGTAAAAAAGAGGTGTAAGAGGAG
>DYRQ01000120.1 GCA_020718645.1 Verrucomicrobium spinosum | reverse complement strand
ACTCATCCAATATAAACCATTGTGTATCCAATATCAAGGTTACGATGCACTAGTGCTTTTTACGAAACCCACCTCGCAGGGTTGGCACCACTCACCACTCACCGAACTTTTTCTACAAATTCTTGCAAGTCGCACGGGAGCGGACTTTCCACTCGCACAGCAACTCCCTCCCACACGAATTCCACACTCCGCGCATGCAACGCATGCCGTGGCAAGGCCAGCCGCCGCGAGAGTTCTTCTGTCCAGCCCGTTTCTATAAAATCCAGATAACAGCGCTCATCCTGCCCGTATATTTTATCCCCGGCAACAGGATGCCCGATACTGGAGAAATGCACGCGGATCTGGTGCAGCCGCCCCGTGTGCAACCGCACCCGCACCAAGGTGTAGCCCCGCATCCTCCGCACGACCCAATACTCTGTCTTCGATAGCGCACCCTCGGGATGAACACATTGCTTCACATAAATTTCTGATGGCATCCGTGTGCCTTGCCGCAAAATGGGTGCCTCCACCACTCCGCGGTCGCGCAGCACGAAACCCTCGACTATGGCGTAGTATTCTTTGCGGATGGCTCGCGCCATCACCAGCTTCCCCAGCTTCGAGGCGTTGTCCCGACCCCGTGCCGCTAACACCACTCCGCTCGTCTCTCGATCGAGCCGATTGGAGAGAAAAAATGATTCTCCAGGATAAAGCTCTCCCAGACGATGCCACAGGGTATATTCGCCATCTGGCTTGGTGGGATGCACGAGCAGGCCAGCAGGTTTGTCGAGCGCCACCCACGCGCCAGCGTCGCGCAACACGGTGATCTCGCTACCGTCCACGGGTCGGCTCAATGCAAATTCTCTGGCAACTGCCCGAGCAGCGCTTTGATTTCTTGCGCACGGCTCTTGTGGCAGACCAGCACGGCATCAGGCGTCTCCACCACGATCAGATCACTCACACCGCAAAGGGCGAGTGTCCTGCCACGAGAGACGGCTATGACTCCATGGGTGTCCAGCGCAGTGACAGGGCCCAGGCAGGTGTTTCCCTGCTCATCTTGTTCCAGATGCTCCGGCAGGCTGGTCCATGAGCCCGCATCATCCCAATCAAACTCCGCAGCACCCACGACGACTCGTGCCGCGTTTTCCATGATGGCATAGTCCACCGATATTTTCGGGAGTTTCGGGAAATGTTCTGAAATGTAATCCGTGTAATTTCCTGGAGGAAAAATTTTTATAAAATCGGCCAACTCGGGTTTTTGTCTCGCGGCCTCGGCTAGAAAATCTGCGGCGCGCCAGACGAAAATTCCCGCGTTCCAGAGGAACCGCCCAGTTGCCAGATACTCTTGGGCTGTGGTGAGGTTGGGCTTTTCTTTGAACTGACCCACCCTCCAAAAAACCGTGCTGCCGTCACGGGCTTCGATCGGCTCTCCTTTTTCCAAATACCCGAAACCCGTGGCAGGATGGCGGGGCACAATCCCCAGCGTGACCATGCCCTGACCGCTTTCAGCGAGAGCTGCGGCATCGCCCATGTTTTTGCAAAAGTTCTCTGAATCGCGGATGAGAGGGTCGGCGGGTAGGAGAGCGACGACGGCCTCGGGATCTTGAGAGAGGGCCAGTGCTGTGGCGAGTGCCGCAGCCGGGGCTGTATCTCTCTTGGCTGGTTCGGCGATGACTTGGGCGGCGTCGAGCTCCGGAACCGCTTCCCGGATGGCGTCGAGTTGCTCGGCATTGGTGAGAACAAAAACCCTTTCGCGAGGGGCGAGACGCCAAGCGCGTTCGAGGGATTCTCCCAGAAGCGTTTTGTCAGAAAATAGGCGGAGCAGATGCTTGGGCACCAGCTTGCGGCTCAGGGGCCAGAAGCGTTCGCCACTGCCACCGGCCATGATGAAGACCCAGAGATGCGAACTCCTTGCGTGGCTTATCGTAGCGTCCTGATCCATCTGTAAAAAAAGGCGCGGGCTTCAGCCGAGGTGCGAAGACAAGACAAGGCCGAGCTTGTCCACCGTGGCCTGCGGCCAACAGCGGCGATCGGTCATGATGGCATTTTTCAAGGCGCTATGCGCTTTGGTCTCGGTGCCAAGCGGAATAGCTGGCACAGCACTGGCCACGAGGGCGCGGGCGCGTTCCGCATTGGCCTTGAGGCAGGCGATCACCATGTCCACCGTCACGGCACCGTGTTCCTGGTGCCAGCAATCGTAGTCCGTCACCATGGCGACTGTGGCGTAGGAAATCTCTGCTTCGCGGGCGCATTTCGCCTCGGCCAAATTGGTCATACCGATGACGTCAAAACCCGCCCGGCGATTTTCCTCTGACTCAGCGAGCGTCGAGAAGGCGGGACCTTCCATGTTCACATAAGTTCCCCCGAGCACGGCGGAGCCAGTTGTGGATGCTGCGGTGTAGAGCACTTGCTGGAGGACGGGGCAGACCGGGTGGGCAAACGATATGTGCGCCACGATTCCATTACCGAAAAAAGTGTGGGCAGCCGAGTTCTTGGTGCGGTCGTAAAATTGTGAGGGCAGGACAAAGACGCCGGGAGCCAACTCCTGTTTGAGGGAGCCGACGGCGCTCAGGCTGACTAGCCAGCGGACGCCGAGTTTTTTGAAAGCGTAGATGTTGGCTCGGTGATTGAGTTCGCTGGGAAGGATGCGGTGACCGCGCCCGTGTCTGGGCAGAAAAGCAACACGCCTTCCGCCCAGTGAACCGACGAGAAATTCGTCCGAGGGATCGCCCCACGGCGTTTCTACGCGCACCCACTGGGTGTCTGTAATGCAGTCCATTTCGTAGAGGCCGCTGCCCCCGACGACTCCGATTTCGCATGGTGTGTCCATAATGTTTCTGATCTCCTCTGACTGGTTGTTTATTCCACCGTGACGCTCTTGGCGAGGTTGCGGGGTTTATCCACATCACAGCCGAGCAGGACCGCGATGTGGTAGGCAAAAAGCTGGAGGGGTATGGCATTCAGAATCGGCTGCACCGCATTATGCGTGCGGGGGACATAGATCACATCATCGGCTACTTCGGCGATATGATCATCGCCTTCAGTTGCCACAGCAATCACAGGACCCTTGCGAGCTTTGACCTCTTGGATGGTGCTCAGATTTTTCTCGTAAACAGCGTCCTTCGGACAGATCACCACCGTGGGTAATTCGGGAGAAACCAGAGCGATCACACCATGTTTAAGTTCTGCCGATGGGTAGGCCTCCGCGTGGATGTAGGAGATTTCTTTGAGTTTGAGAGCCCCTTCCATCGCGATGGGATAATTGGCCTGACGCCCGAGGAAAAGCATGCTTTTGGCACCGGCATATTTCTCGGCCACTTTGCGAATTTCATCCGTAGTTTCAAGAATGCGCCCAATGTCTCTGGGGAGATTCTGCAACGCTTCCAACACCTCGCGACCAGCGAAGGCGGACATGCCACGATTGCGCCCCATCAACAAGGCCAGCAGCGTGAACACCACGGCCTGCGAGGTAAACGACTTGGTCGCAGCCACCCCGATCTCGGGCCCTGCGTGCAGAAAGATGCCGCCATCCGATTCGCGAGCGATGGTGCTACCCACGACATTGCAGATGCCGTAGGCTTTGAATCCTTGAGACTTCACCTCGCGCATGGCAGCCAGCGTGTCAGCTGTCTCGCCCGACTGGCTGACAACAAAGACGAGCGTGTTCTGATCCAACGGGGAATTGCGATAGCGAAACTCACTCGCAAAGTCGGTCTCTACAGGCAGACGAGCTAGGTCTTCAATCACATATTCGCCCGCCTTGCCCGCGTGCAGGGCAGTGCCGCAGGCGGTAATAAACACGCGACTGACTTCGTGCAGCGCTTTGTGATCCATGCCGAGACCACCAAATTTCGCGGTGCTGTTAGCTAGGTCGAGACGACCCCGAAGCACATTCTCCACCGAGGTGGGTTGCTCAAATATTTCTTTGAGCATGTAGTGCGGGAAATCGCCTTTCTCAGCGGCCTGCGCGTCCCATTCTACTTTGCTGACAGTAAATGGCGCCTGCTGGCTGACCAAAGAATAGACCTTGTGAGAGGACGGGGTGATCTCCACCACATCGAAATCATTCAAATAAATAACCTCGCGAGTGTAGTTGACCACCGGGGCCACATCGCTAGCGAGAAAGTGCTCGCCTTGGCCAATGCCAACCACCAGCGGGCTGCCGCGCCTCGCTCCCAGCAGCAGACCAGGAAAATCCGCATGCATCAGCGCGATGCCGTAGGTCCCCGACACCTCCCCCAGTGCCTCCATGAGCGCGAGCCGTAGGGACTCGGCTTTCGTCGGGTCTTTGCTGGCAAACTTCTCTCCTATCAAATGCGCGAGCACCTCAGAATCGGTCTGGGAAAGAAAGGCGTGACCCTTCTCAACAAGCCGGGCCTTGATCTGCGAATAATTTTCGATCACCCCATTGTGAACCAGACAGAGCTTGCCTGAGGCGTCCGCGTGCGGGTGAGCATTGGCATCGGTGGGAGCGCCGTGAGTTGCCCAACGGGTATGGCTGATACCGCAGCACCCTGGCGCTGGATGAGACCCGACAAAATCTGTTAAAATGCTGATGCGACCTTCCTTCTTGCGAACCTGCAAGCAGTCGCCGTCCCAGATGCAAAGCCCGGCCGAGTCATAGCCCCGGTATTCCAAGCGACTCAACCCTTGCAACAAAATTCCCGCCGCTGGCTGGGCGCCCGTGTAAGCAATAATTCCACACATAAGAACTTGCATTCTGACTGAAATACAGCCCTCTGCCAGAGAAAAGAAACGCCTGCAACTTCACCCAAAGCTTGACCCGCCAGCACCTCCTCTGCACCGTTTCAACTATCTGTGGAAGTTGAAATCACACAAACACTCAGCCTCAGCGACGACGACGCAGCGCTGGTGGATATGCATTCTATTCTCAATATCCTGAATGTCATCCACGGGGAAATCTCCATACTGGGCATGATCTCCGGCCAAGAAAAAGACCTGCATGACATTCTGGTTCAAGCCGACCATTTCACCCATCAGATCCGTGCGCGAGACTCACTCAGGCAAGCTCTCCAGTCCACACCAGAGTTCTGCCACACCATGCTCACAGCAGCAAAATCCATGGCTGATACCGCCACTGAAAGCTGCGACTGCAATGAAATTTGCGAGTCCCTCGACAATCTCCAGAGCATCTCCTCCATCTTCATCGCACGCGCTGCCGAACTCGTAGAATGGCTCGATGCCCCCATGATTTGGCGGCAGTATAAAATCTCTGACTTGCACCACAACATCGGTGCCGTCTTCGCTGCCATAGAAAAAAATTCGCGAGGCCGTTTTCACATCGTCTTCAACATCGCCCAACAAGATTCCTCCGATTACATGGTGGATGTCAAAATCACCAGCGACCTCGGCGACCATGTCTGGATGCCGCCTGTTTTTCAGGATGTCTTCCGGGACCTCCTTGCCAATGCCCGTAAATACACACAGCCAGGCGGTGAAATTCTCGCCGGCCTCCACCAATCACGCTCCACACTCAAATTGGTCGTCGAAGACACAGGCCTTGGAATCCCCGAAAACGAAATCACCAAAGTCATACAACCCCACTATCGTGGCACCAACGCCACCAACAGGCGCACCATGGGCTGCGGCCTCGGCCTGACAAAAGCCTACGCCGCCTGCAAACGCTTCAACGGGCGCCTCTGGATTCGCTCTCGCCTCGGCCACGGCACCCGCGTAACTATCCTCATTCCTGTCCCCTCTCCCATTCCTTCCGAGTAAATCTCTCTCGGCGAGGACACGGCCTTTGACCTACCCCAGCAGTTGACGACAGCCCCTGAAACCGCTTATAGTCTTGCCCGATGAAGGACATTTTTCTCGGCACGGACAGCGGCGCTACCACATCGAAAACCTGCGGCATTTTCGCCGATGGCACTCCAGTCACTCTCAACTTAGCCCAAAGCTCCACCAACTCCCAACTCGGCACACAAGCTGTCATCCAAGGATGGATCGCTGGAGTTGAAAAATTTCTCTCGGAAAACAATCTCGCCTGGTCACAAGTGCGCGGCGTTGGCCTTGCCATTCCTGGACCTTACGACGCCTACGGTGTTCTCGGTCGCACGGCCAACCTGCCAGCCTCTTTTGCCGGCTGGAATTTCCGTGAGGAATACGCTACAGCCCTTGCAGTAGCCGCAGGCAGGTCTATCCCTCTGGTGGTCGGCAACGATGGCAACTACGGCGGCGTCGCTGAAGCAGCCAGCGTGCGCGGCGATAAAAAGGCGTCCGTCATCATGCTCGCCCCTGGCTCGGGTCTCGGCGCCGCCTACATGGGCCCAGACGGTCTCCCTCTCGAGGGTGATTTCTTCTGCGGCATGGAGGCTGGACACATGCCTGCCCCGCTCCAGCTTTTAGAACTCCCCCGCTTCACTTGCGGCTGTGGCCGCGACTGGGGTTGTGTCGAGGCTTACACCACCATCTCCGGACTACCGCAATATCTCGACCTGCTCCTGCCAAAATATCCCGACCACGAACTAGCCAGCTCGCCACAAACCCCCAAAGAAAAAGGGCTCACCCTCAGGGGAAGAGCACAAAAAGGAGACCCGCTCGCGCTGGAAATTTTTGACCTCCAAGCCAAAGCTCTCGGCATACACGCGGCCAATCTCATGCTGACCCTCGATGCAGAATTCGTCGTCGTCGGCGGCGGTCTGATTGACCCCGAATCCACCACACCTGAATTCCGGCAGCGCTACCTCGGTGGCATCCGCGCTGCGGCGGAGCCCTGGCTTTTCCCACTTCAGCGCGAAAAATTTCAAGTGCTCCCAGCCAGCCTCGGCGAACTTTCCCAAGCCATCGGTGCGGCCTTAGTCGCACTCTATTCAGCAGGGAAATAAGGTCAGTGCCTCCGTTGTGTTTTTCTCATCGCAGCCAG
>DYRQ01000119.1 GCA_020718645.1 Verrucomicrobium spinosum | reverse complement strand
ATTCTTGGACAGGATGAACAGGATTTTTCAGGAGGGGGACAGGGGAAAGTCTCACGCGGAGACGCGGATGAGGGAAAGTATTCAGGGGATTCAGTCGTCGGAATTCAGAATGGAAAAAACACTCGACCGCCGCTGCTGTGAATCTTCCCTATTTTGCTGGGTTTGATCCGCGGTTCATTCGGATGAGGAGGCGACAAGAAGTTTTGTTTTCCTCCTCTACGGATTAATCCGGGATACAAAAAAACCCTCTCCGTGGTGGAGAGGGTTTTTGTGAGGGATTTCCGTAGGACGGAAGCCCGCAGATCAGGCGCCGTAGATGGCGTGGTCGCCCAGCAGTTCCTCGATGCGGAGGAGCTGGTTGTATTTGGCCAACCGATCCGAACGGGAGAAAGAACCCGTCTTGATCTGGCCGCAGTTGGTCGCCACGGCGATGTCAGCAATGGTGTTGTCTTCGGTCTCACCCGAGCGGTGGCTGAGCACAGCGGTGTAGCCGTTGCGCATGGCGAGCTGGACAGCGTCGAGTGTTTCGGTGAGGGTGCCGATTTGGTTGACCTTAACCAAGATCGAGTTGCCCACGCGTTGTTCGATACCTTTCTGGAGGAAGTCCACATTGGTGACGAAGAGGTCGTCGCCGACGAGCTGTGTGGTGGAGCCCATGGCGTCGGTGAGTTTCTTCCAGTTTTCCCAGTCGTTTTCAGCGCAGCCGTCTTCGATGCTGATGATGGGGTAGTTCTTCTGGAGTTCTTTGTAGAAGGAGATCAGCTGGTCGCCAGTCAACTCGCGTTTGTCGGACTTCTTGAAGACATATTTTTTCTTCTTGGTGTCGTAGAACTCCGAGGAGGCGACATCGAGGGCGAAGAAGATGTCTTTGCCGACTTTGTAGCCAGCTTTTTTCACAGCGGCGCAGATGGTTTCCAGAGCGTCTTCGGTGGACTTGAGGGTGGGGGCAAAACCGCCTTCGTCGCCGACTGCGGTGCCGAGGCCGCGGTCATGCAGCACGGATTTGAGCGCGTGGAAAACCTGGACGCCCATGCGGAGGCCTTCGCGGAAGGATTTGGCACCCTTGGGCACGATCATGAACTCTTGGAAATCAATCGGGGCATCCGAGTGAGCGCCGCCGTTGATGATGTTGGCGAGGGGGATGGGGAGGACTTTGGCGTTGGGTCCACCGAGGTATTTGAAGAGGGGTTGACCCACGGCTTTGGCGGCGGCCTGCGCGGTGGCTAAGGAGACGCCGAGGATGGCGTTGGCGCCGAGTTTGGCTTTGTTGGGCGTGCCGTCGAGTGCGATCATGGTGTTGTCCACGCCGACTTGGTCGAGAGAGTCGAAGCCGCGGAGGGCGTCGGCGATCTGGACATTGATATTGTCCACGGCGGTGAGGACACCTTTACCGCCGAAGCGTTTGGGGTCTTTGTCGCGGAGTTCCCATGCCTCGTGTTCGCCGGTGCTGGCGCCCGAGGGGACGGCGGCGCGGCCAATGGCGCCGCAGATGAGTTCTACATCCACCTCAACGGTGGGGTTGCCGCGGGAGTCAATGATTTCTCTGGCGCGGATGTCAATGATGTCTGTGTCTTGCATAGTATTCCTTCAGGTTGGTTGGGTTAGGGTTTGTAGGCAGAGATGGACTTGAGTTTCAGTGTCTTTTGGACATGTCCGTCCGAGACGCTGATAGTGTCGCCCACTTTTTTTCCCATGAGTGACTTGGCCATGGGGGTGAGGTAGGAGATGATGTCTTTCTCGGGATTGCTGTCCCAGGCACCGAGGATGGTGTAGGACTGATCGGAGCCATTATCGTCGAGGGCGACTATGCATCCGATGTTGACCTTGGAGGTGTCGGTGTGGGAGAAGTCATTGCCTTCGGAGCGCATGAGGTCGCTCTCGAGTTCCGCGCGTTGGCGGGAGAGGACGCCCTGCTGCTCTTTGGCGAATTTGAACTCAGCGTTTTCTCGCAGGTCGCCGTAGGAGCGCGCGACCTCGATCTCGCGCACATTGGCTGGGATCTTTTTGTTGACGATTTCGTCGAGTTCGGCTTTGCGGCGTTCGAGGCTTTCCCAAGATACGATGAGTTTGTCGGGGGTGGCGGCAGCAATTTCAGAGTCGTAGGAGGATTTGCTTTTCTCGCCCGAGGCTACCACGAGCTGTTGCATCTCGGGGTATTCCTTGATGATTTGCGCGAGGAGCGAGCGTTTGTTCATGTCGTCGAACACGGCGGTCAGAATGAGCTGGCGAGTGATGTCGCGCACAGCGTCTTGGATGATCTTCGGGTTGGTTTCGTTGCCTCGGATGATATCGAGCAGCGGCTTATCGGAGACCACGAGGTCATGGAGTTTGGTGCTGCGGTGGTCGCCGATCTGGTCGCGCTCGATGGCAGCCACCAGCGCACTGAAGATGCGGGGCTCCACCAGACTCTTGGTGACCTTCTTGCGGTTTTTGATAATCCAGATCATCACTTCGGAAGGGAGGGCTTGCTCACGGATTTTGGAGCGGAGGGAGTCCATGAAAGCGTCTTTCATGTCGTGCTCTTCGAAGTATTCCATCATCTGCTCCACCAGGCGTCCGCTGCCGTGGCTCAAGTGTTTGAGCATGGCCGCAGCCCAAGTGTGAGGCTCGGCCTCATGGATGGCCTTGAGGATCCGCTTCTGGGAAGAGGAGGGGAGGCTGGCGAGGATAGGGCTGAGATGGACCTCGTAGGTGACGACGAGCTTGGAGGTGGCTGTGTCTGGGTTGGGCTGCATCCCGATGATTTCGGCCAAGGTATCGCGGGCGATGGCCAGCTTGATGAAATCGGACTTGTTGTTGCCAGGGCTGTTTTTGAGGGCGGTTTCGACCTGTTCAATGAATGGTTTCAGCTCCTCTTTTTTATCGCTCCAGACATCGCTGTTTTTGATGAGGTCGGTGGCTTTTTGAAGCAGGGGCGAGAGGCCTTTGACTTCTTTGAGATCTTCGACATTGACGCTCCTGTCCGGGGCGGCATCGAGCGCTTTGAAAATGTCGGATTTGCCTTTGGGTATGGTGAAGCGGCCATCTTTGCGCATCTCTTTTTTGGCGGCATCCCACCATTTTTTCCAGTCGGCCGTGGGGACGACTAAGGGGCAGAGCGTGGACTCGATGGTGGCGACTGTGGCTTCGGTGCAAAGGTCGGAGATGACCTGTGCCATGAGGTTTACAGCATCGCTTTGAGACTGCTTCTGGAGAGCGGGGAGGTCTGTGCGGCGGCGGACTAAGATGTGATTGCTAGCCAGGGGCGTGAGGGATTTGACAGCAAAGGAGAGTTCCATCTTGTGGGAGCTCTTACCCTCGAAGTTAATGACCATGCTGTGGTCGTTGATGTCGAGTTCGGCAACTGTGCCGAAGCCCCAACTTTTGTGTATGCAATATGCGCCTGGTTGCAGGGATGCCAGCTTGAGGGCATCAGAGGCTGATATCAGCCCCTCGGCGACTAGTGTTTCGATTCCGTCCATCGACTTCGTCTATGGTAAATCCTTATAGTTGGCAAGGAGGGTTATTCATAATTTTATTGGTTGGCGCGAACTTCGCTTCTTATCGGAGTGAGAGACGGTTCTCCATCGCCTTGCCAAGAGTGAGGCTATCGGCGATTTCAATAGAGCCACCCATGGGCAGACCTTGGGCCAGTCGGCTGATGCGCAGGTGGGTGGGGAGGTGACCAGAGAGAAAAATGGAAGTGGTTTCCCCCTCGACATCGTTGCCCAGAGCGACGATCACTTCACCGACACCAGACTCGACGCGTTCGAGGAGGCTGCCTATGCGCAGGTGCTCGGGACCTATGCCATCCAGAGGAGATATCTTGCCGCCGAGGCAGTGGTAAAGCCCGCGGTAGATACCAGCTCGTTCGATCGGGAGGACATCGTTGGCAGTCTCGACAACACAGAGGGTAGTGGAATCGCGTGAGGTGTCCCGGCAGATGTCACAGAGTTCCTCGCCTTCCGCGTAAAAGCCGCACCGGGGGCAGAGTTTCACGCGGGCTTGAGCTTCGAGGATCGCAGTGGCCAGATCCTTGGGCCAAGCATTGTGGGAACGCACCAAGGCCAACGCCATGCGTTCGGCACTCCTCGGTCCTGCGCCGGGCAACCGCCGGAGCTGCTCAGAGAGTTTGAGCAGAGAGGGAGGAAGTCCGACAGGCATGTTGGCAGAAGGTCAGAGACCTGGAAGACCCAAGCCGGCGGTGAGTGCCCCCATTTTTTTCTGGGCGGTAGCGTGGCCTTGTTCGAGTGCGGAGTTGACTGCGGCGAGGATCAGTTCCGAGAGCGTCTCAGCATCGCCCGAGCGGAGAATTTCCTCGCTGATCGAGACGGAGGTGACCTTGCCGTCGCCCGAGGCTTTGACTGTGACAGCGCCGCCGCCCATGGAGGCCTCGAAAGACATCAAGGCGATCTCCTGCTGGATTTTCTGCATTTTGCCCTGCATTTCTTGGGCTTGTTTCATCATTTTTCCAATGTTCATAAAGAGTGTTCCTTGGTGGTTTTTTGTAGGGTGAGTGTATCGGGAGATCGCAATTAGGCGGGGGATATTTTCGAGATTCTCCCGCGGAAAAGCTGGAGAGCTTCTTGGATATACGGGTCGTTTTTGAAGTCCTCCTCCTTCATTTTCTTAGGGGCGGAAGGTTCGGCGGTGGGCGAGTTGGGCTGGGTAGTCTCAGGCTCGGGCATGTAGTCCACAGGCACGAGTTCAATCTGATAGCCGGGAACGGCTTTCAAGAAACTGCTGGTGAGCTGGGAGGAAAGCCCGGAAGACATGAGCTGGAGCCCGCTCCGATTCACCTCCACTGTCAGGGTGGTGCCAGAGAGTGTGGCGCTCAGGATTTGCGAGCGGTAAAGAGGGGGCGCCTTCTGGGTGATCAGCTCCCACTCGGCCAATGGATCCACGGCGCTGATGGTCGGCTGCGGGGTGGGCGCGGCAGGCTGCGGGGTGGGTTGTGAAACTTCTGTAGCTTTTACTACAGGTTGTTCCTTGGTTGAAGAAGCGCTGGTATTGACTGGGGGCTCAGGTGGGGCTTGGATGGGAGTTGGTGGTTGGGGAGCTGGTGCAGCAACCTTTGTAGCAGTAGCTACAGGTTTTTCTGGTTGGGTCTCGGTGCGGGTCGGGTGCGCTGTAGCGGGCGGTGCCTGTTTCCTGTCGTGGGACGGGGCGTGGTCGAGTGCTAGTAGGATGTCATTCAACTCGACTTCCGTGGGGATCTCGCAGGCTGATGCCAGTGCTACATCAAATATAATCTTGGGCGACAGAGAGTAGCGGATGCGCGATTCGGCGGAGGAAAGAAGCTCGATCATGCGGAGCACTTTACCGGGTGGAAGGATATCTTTTTGTGGGGCGAGCAGGGCGATGGCGTCTGGGGTGGCTTCTTCTTCCACCAAGGCAGGGGCTTTTTGTAGCATCAGCACTGAGCGCAAGTGGGCGAGCAGATCGGAGAGGAGCCTCGGGATATCTTTGCCTTCGTGATCGCAGGCAGCGGAGAGAGACCAAGCGCCAGCGGTATCGCCTCCGAGGAGGCAGGTGGCGAGCTTGGCCACAGTGTCTCTCGAGGGAAGGCCGAATATTTGAAGGACATCCTGTTCGGAGATGTTTTTGCCACAGAACGCGACGAGTTGGTCGAGGGAGGACTGGGCATCCCGCATGCCGCCGTCGGCGAGTCGAGCCAGAGATTCCAGTGCTGCTGGGGCGATCTGGAATCCCTCGGCTTGCGCGATCGTGGAGAGCTGGGAGGTGATGACCCGGTTGGAGAGGCGTTTGAGGTCGAAGCGCTGGCACCGGGAAAGGATGGTGGGGAGCACCTTGTCCACTTCGGTTGTGGCGAAGATGAATTTCACATGCGGGGGCGGCTCCTCCAAAGTTTTGAGCAAGGCATTGAAGGCCTCCTTGGTCAGCATGTGAACTTCGTCAATGATGTAGATTTTGTATTTGCCGTATTGCGGCATGAAACGGACATCATCGCGCAGCTCTCTCACTTGGTCCACGCCACGGTTGCTGGCACCGTCTATCTCGCGGACATCTAGGCTTCGGCCTTCGGCGATCTCGCGGCAGACCGGGTCGTTTGGGTCGAAGTCGGCACTGGGACCGCCCGGCGCGTTGAGAGCCATGGCTAGAATGCGTGCGGTAGAAGTTTTGCCGACGCCGCGAGGGCCTACGAAAAGGTAGGCGTGCGCGATGCGACCTGTAGAGAGAGCGTTGCGCAAAGTGCGAACGACATGATCTTGTCCCACCAACCCCGCGAAAGTCTGCGGGCGATATTTGCGGGCGAGAACCTGGTAATTGCCTGTTGAGTCAGATGCCACGGGACTATCTTTAGTCGCGTGTGCGCCTGTGGGCAAAAGGAAAATTGAGTGGGTTGCGGCAGAAAAAACTTGCCAGCAGAACGGAGAGGGTGTCAGGGAGGCGTATTGCCGATGGAGTTTTTCGGCTCAAAGCGGTAAACATACTCATCTGGACGAGCGAGATTGAGTTTGTCGCGAGCGATTCTTTCGATGTGCTCGGGGTCGCTATGGAGAGACTGTTGTTCGCGGCGCAATGTCTCTACGAGCTTCTGTTTTTGGGCGATATCTTCGCTGAGGCGATTCAGGGAAAGCTTGTTGTCTCGTATCTGGTCGAAGCTGGGTTTGAAAAAGAGAAACACAGAAACAAGGGCGATGGTCAGGGCTGCAAATTTTAGAGCTTGCACGGCTTTATGAAGGCCATGATCTTTCGACGGCCTTGTCCGCGCCGGCTTTGGGGCGGCGGCTATCAAGCTCTTGTTGACTCGCACAGTTGTCATTCCTAGCTGCACTCGTCAAAAGTATCAACCACCAAATCAGCGCTTCTTCGTGGATAGAGTCGTTTGTTGATACCAGTGACTTGCACGGATTTTACACATGATTCAAAATATCACTAGTGCATCGTAACACATGAAACGGCTACGG
>DYRQ01000033.1 GCA_020718645.1 Verrucomicrobium spinosum | reverse complement strand
CGATTACCGAACTCTCCTCGTTCATCGCCTCGGCGTTAAAGTAATCCGGATTAAAAACTAAGCCGAGCCACGCTTGCACGCCATGTCGAGCGTGGCTGGATCGTTGTTTGTTGTCAGACGCCGAGACAAAAGCTCCAAGGAGCTTTCGTGTTCGAGGCGGGCTAGGGCTGGTTTACGGATTGGCTGCGGTCTTGAGCGCATCCACACCTACGCGGCCATGTTTGACGCCGACATAGGTTTTATCGTCTTTCACCGTGACAGCGTAGAAAGTGCCGCGAGCCGCCGCGACACCGTGTGGTGTTTTGACTTTGAAATCTACTTGTTTGGAAATTTCTTTGTTGATGAGGGCACTGACCGTGCCTGACCTGAGCTGGATGGTGCCTTTGCGGAAAGCGGGGTTAGCGCCGCTGGCACCGGCGTTATCAGCATAGAGCATTTCTGTGAGGGTGACTTCCGAGGAGGGTTCGACATTGATCGCAACGCCAGGAAGGGTGACGATGATAGCCGAGCTGCCAGGGCCAGTCTTGACTACGGTGCCGGGATCCAATTCCATATTCGTGCCGAGCGGCTTGGAGATACCGGTGTTCGGCGGGGTGTAGGTGACATCGCCTTCTACAGATTTTACTTTGGCTTTGATAGGTTCGGCCATCAGGGGTAGCGCCAAGCAGACGAGCAAGAAAAGGGCTCTCAAAAAGTTATTCATAACTCTTAAGCTAAGGCATGTGAGTTGCTTTTTCAACTGATCATTTCACCCATGCTCCATGACCAGCTATGGCCTTACTTGTGGCTCTGCACGAGAGTGTGTGCCCCAGAACGGTCGAAAAATACCATGGGTGGGTATTTGGAATAATAGAGAGGAGCGTGTTGGGATTTCAGTTTGGGCGGTTCTTGGGTGGTGGTTTCTAGGATGTAAGACTCGCCGTTCACGGGCACCTCGACCCAGGCGTGGCCCACGGCTTCCTCGGGTCTTTTGCCGCAGACGACACGCACGCCCTGCATGCCGGTCTGGATCAGCTTGGAGGCGAGCCAAAAACTCTTATCAGCGCAGTCCCCCTTCTGGGCTTTCTCCAGATCCTCGGGTCTTCCCCAATACTCGGTTTTGCAGTAGGTAAACTTCTGGGCTTGGCCGAGAAATTCGGTCACTATCCTCATGTCGCTCGCGAATCGCGGCAGGTTGGAATTCTTGATGCCCGTGCCTTTTTGTGTGGTGACCAACTGGCCGCTACTCGTGCGGTCTATGACGGTGGCCGTCTGCTGGCTATAGCCGAAGCTCCCCTGTTTCTGAACTTTCCAAGAGCCGTTGGCATCCAGCACCATGATCCGGCTATCCACCGCCGAACGCCGGGATGCCAGGTCTGGATCCACGGGTCGCGAGAGGGCGTCACGGGCTCCCTGTTCTGCTTGGGTCGTGGAATATCTCGGGACAGAGGGTGTCTGGCTGCATTGCGCGGCCAAGTGCCCGTGACCTGAGCACCAGACCCATGCCACCACGCCGGCAGACAGAAGCTGGACACTTCTTTGCATACTATCAATCAACCACATTATCGCCCTGGGGCAATGGGATAAACCACTCCATTCCCAGTTCCACCAGCATGAGGGTTCGTGCATCTGCTTGCAACAATGCCACCCAACTGCTACTCCTCTGACTCTATGGAATCGGAGAGTCACACACGCGCGGCATCTTCGACATCACATTTAACCCTAGGCTGCTGGACGGGGGTGGCGCGATGAACCCATGCCAAGTGCTCAAGCGGTGGACGCAAGTGCCGAAGTTCCGCACTATCGAAGAGGAATGCGATTTCTGGGCGGCCACCGAACTTGATCCCGCGGTCATGCACGAGGCGCTATTTACCGCGGATAGCGGAGAGTCCACGACTATCAGTCTTCGTATGGATCCGCGCATGCTGGCCCGGGTAAAACGCTTGGCGCGCGAGCGCTATCTCAACTACCAAAGCATGATCAAACAGTGGCTTGCCGAGCGACTGGAAAAAGAGTTGCGCGAACAGGGTGGTGCAGATGGGCGGTGACCTTGCCAGGGTCGGGGAATTCCTCGACTACTGCCAGCCTGCGCGGGCAGCGCTCGGTGTATTCCCTGCATGGCGCGAGTGGATGGACGCGCAGTTACTCTCTCAGGAGCCCCGCACCGCGCAACGCATGGGCATAGAACTGCAAGAATGGATCGAGGTAGAGGGCGCTACAGATACAGCGAAAATGGTGGAAATCCTGCGCCGGTTCAAGCGGCGGGAGATGTTGCGCATCGGCGTGCGCGACTACTGCAATGCGGCGCCCATGAGCGAAAGTTTTGCCGAGCTTTCCCAGTTGGCCTCGCTCTGTATCGAGCGCGTGTCGCACTGGTATTGGTGCGAGCATTCTAAAAAATACGGCACGCCGCCACACCCCTACATTGTCGTTGGGTTGGGAAAACTCGGAGGGCGAGAGCTGAACTACTCCTCCGATGTAGATGTTATGTTTGTTTACGGCCAAGAGGATGTTTTGGAATCAGGTCAGACTTGTCACGAATGGTATTGCGCGTGGGCACGAGACATAGCTTTGGCTTTCAATAAAAGGACCGGCGAGGGTCAGCTTTTCCGCATGGATTTGAGGCTTCGGCCTGATGGGGATGCCGGGCCGCTGGCCCGATCGCTCGACGCGTGCGAAAATTATTATTACTCCTGCGGCGAAACATGGGAGCGGCTGGCAATGATGAAAGCCCGCTGCGTCGCGGGCGACCCCGAACTGGCCTATGGGTTTGGCGTGATGATCCAACCCTTCTGCTACTCCAAAAATCTCCCGCACGAGGCGGTGCGAGAAACGGCCGCCATCAAGGATCGTATGGAGACTGAGTTGCTCGATCCCGAGACGCTGGAGCTGGATGTGAAACGCGGATTGGGTGGCATACGCGAAATCGAATTCACCCTGCAAGTGCAACAGCTCCTGCACGGTGCCCGGCATGCGTATTTGCAGGACACTTCCACGCTCAAGGCCATGGACGCCCTGCAACGCGGGCATTTTTTTGATGGCGATACCGTCGCAGATTTGCGCGAGGCCTACTTTTTCTGGAGGCGGGTAGAACACCGTATCCAGATGGAGGAAGAGGCGCAGACGCACCGCCTGCCCACAGCTCCCGAACAGCGCGCGCGCCTGGCCGGTTCGTTGGGTTATGATTCGCTCGAGGCGTTCGAGTGCGAGCGGGTTAAGCACCGGGACAAAGTGCGGGCGCATTACGACCGACTCGTAAGAGAACCTGCTGAAAAACTCGCTTCTCCCTCCGATCCATGGCAGGGCTTTGCCCCCGAAGTAAAATCGCTGGTGACTCGCATGAAAGGCTCGGGAGGCAATCTATCCAATGTCTCACAGCGCACGCGGGGATCATTCCTCAAACTCGAGCCGTTGCTGGCCTCGGAGCTAGCCAATCTCGTGGCGCCGGAAGAGGCTCTGGTGGGTGTGGTGAATTTTTCCGAACGCTACGGTTCGCTCGGGCATCTCTACGAAACTTGGGCGACGCAACCACAAGTTTTGCGGCTGTTGCTCCGGCTCTTTGATGCCAGCGTAAAATTCCGCGACCTGCTGGTGGCTCAACCCGATTGGCTTGAGGATATCTGCCGGAACTCGTCGCTCGATGCTGTCCACGGCATGAGCCACTATGTGGAGGTCTGTTCCCAGTGTCACACCCTCGATGAACTGCGCGGTTGCCGTTGGGAAGAAGGGTTGCGGATCGCCATCCAGGATGCCATCGGGCTCCTCTCCGCCGAGCAACGCGAGTTCGAGCACACGAGCCTCGCCGAGGCGTGCGTCTGCCGTGTGGTGGAGCTGTGTGGCGCGGTGGATACCACGGTGGTTGCAGCGGGTAAATTTGGTGGATGGGAGCTGGGGTTTGGGAGTGATCTGGATCTCCTTTTTCTCGAAGGCACAGCGGCTCAAGCGCGGCAGATTTTGAAAGCCCTCACCGAGACCACGGCAGCGGGCAGCCTTTTTCCATCCGATGCGAGGTTGCGGCCCGAAGGGGATAATGGAGAGCTGACTGTTTCTGTGGAGTTTGCTCTCGATTATTATGCCCGACGCGCTGGGACTTGGGAGTATTTAGCCGCCACTAAATTCCGGCGCATCAGCGGGCCGGCTTGTTACGACACATTTTTTGGAGGGTTGGTCCAGCTCTGGTGCGAGCGGGGACAGCGCCACGAGACCATTCCAGCAATACTGGAGATGCGGGAGAAAATCGTGCAGGGCAGGGATAAGGATGTGCCGGATGAACGGCGCATGAAGACGGGTGTCGGCGGCATCATGGATATCGAGTTTGCCGTGCAGGCATGGCAGATATCACGGGGGCGCCCGGAGTGCCGGACCCGTGCTGCACTCCGCCTCATGGCAGAGGAATTTCCTGACGAGAGCGTTGTGTTGTTGGAGGGCTACGAGACGATCCGGGCCGTGGAGTCGGTGATGCGGCGACGGAGTTTTGCCTCGGCTTCATCCTTGCCCGCAGATGGGGCGGCGTTGGAGCGGCTAGCAAAGAGGTCGGGGTATCCCTCCGCTGCGGAGATGATGCACGCTCTGGCAGAGTGTCGCCGGCGGGTTAGAGCCAGCTACGATTCCGTAATGCGTTCGCTGCGGCGTTAGCCTCGGCCTCTTTTTTCGTGCGTCCGCTGCCGTTGCCGAGCACGCGCCCTTTCCAACCAACCTCTACGGTGAAGACCCTGTCGTGGTCAGGGCCAATAGCCTCGATAGTCTTGTAGAGGATCGCATCGGGCGAGAGGGCTTGGAGGACTTCTTGCAAGCTGCCTTTCGGATTGGCCGTGGTCTCCTCGTGGTTGCACTGGTTCCAGTAGGGGATCAGCACCGTTTCTCGCAAAACCTCGGCTGCGGGCCAACCTCCATCGAGATAGACAGCCCCGATAATGGCTTCCATCGCGTCGGCGAGGTTGGACTGTCGTGTTCTGCCACCGTTGTTTTCCTCGGCACGCCCGAGGATCAGGTGTTCGCCGAGTTTGAGGTGTTCAGCTAAGGTGCACATAGAGGTGCGGCTGACGAGGCCGGCTCGGGTGCGAGTCATACCCCCTTCGTCCATGTCTGTGTGGCGGGAGAAAATCCAGTCGGAACTCAGGAGTTGCAATACGGCATCGCCGAGAAATTCGAGTCGCTGGTTATCGGGTAAATCCAGTCGCCGTTCATGCCCGAAAGAGGGGTGGGATAACGCTTCTTGGAGAAGTCTGCGGCTGCGAAACTGGTATCCCAGTTTACGCTCCAAAATTGCGCTGTCGTCTGAGCTGTCCATGGTCTTGTCGTTATCATATCCCCTGAGAGACAGCCTGCTTTTTCTGGATAGATAGAGGCAGGTTGGGGCTGGGGCGGATCATGGACTACGGGCCACTAGGACACCAGCACGATTTTTCCTTTGGCACCCCCGTCAGAGATTGCCTGGTGCGCGGCGCCGGCCTCGGCCAAGGCGAACTCTTTCCCCACCACCGGTTTCAAGGAACCATCCTCAAGCGAGAGATTGATCGCTGCGCGAGCCTCTAGGACAACGGCACTGGGTGTGGAAAAAAGCATCAGCCCACGGATGTCGGCATTGTGGGTCATGAGATCGCGGGGCAGTATTTCTACCATGCCGCAGCTGCCTACCACAATGACTCTGCCGTCTGTGCTGAGCAGGGGGAGGTCGGAGCCAAGGTTGATGTTGGCCAACATCTCCACGATGAGGTTCACGCCGTGCCCTTCGGTCGCATCGAGGATGGCGCTCGGGAGGCTCGGGTCAGCATGGTCGAAAACTACATCGGCTCCGAGAGCATGCACCATCTCGCGCCCTTCGGGAGTGCCTCCGGTGGCGAGCACCCGCAACTTCGCTGCCTTCGCCAGTTGCACGGCGGTTGTGCCTACGCTGCCAGTGGCACCTCGGATCAAGACCGTCTCTCCAGCATGGGCTACCCCACGATGAAAAAGGGCCAGATGCGCTGTGGTAGCGGGGATGCCGAGCGCGGCTCCTTGCTGATAACTGATCCCCTCGGGGAGCGGGTGTAGGTGGGAGATGTCACAGATAGCCTGTTCTGCATAAGTGCCGGTGATCGAACCGGAGAGCCACACCCGCTGGCCTATCTGCCATCCTTCCACATCAGCACCAAGAGCCTCGATGACCCCTGCCCCATCGAATCCGGGTGTGTAAGGCAGCTCGGGGAGCCGGGCGTAAGAGCCGGATCGGATGTAAGTCTCGACCGGGTTGACGCCGGCCGCATGAATCCTGACCCGCGCTTGGCTGGTGGCGGGTTCCGGCAGCGGCATGTCGTCGAGGACGAGCACTTCTGGTCCACCAAACGAACGGACTGTAATAGCTTTCATCTCTTAGAAAAATAGCGCCTTGCAAAAAGGAGCCGGGCAAAAATCAAGCCTTGGCTTTGATGCCGCAGAGCTTGTCCACCAGATCCACGATCTCCGTGCCGTGCGGTTTGCTGAGTTGGGCGTCGGCGCCGACCGACTGGCATTTACGAGCCATTTCATCGCTGATGAGCGAGGAATAAACGACCACTGAAGGGATGTGTTCCTGAGGGGCGCTGGTCTTGACACTTTTGCAGAGTGTCAGGCCGTCCATCTTCGGCATCTCGATGTCGGTGATGATGAGGTCAATGTAATCGCGCAAATTTTTGTGTTCGAGTGCAGCTTTTTCTTGGACGCCCTTGATGTAGTCGAAGGCGGCCCCGCCGTTGTCGAAAGTGGTGATCTGGGTGAAGCCAGCCGCAGAGAGTGTCTTCATCGTCATGGTGCGAACCATGCGCGAATCTTCGGCGTAGAGGATGCGGATTTTGGCGCGGCGCGCTTTATCGGCGTCCGAGGCGTGAACCTCTTTGTCCTGCATGGTATGGGGAGAGATGTCTGCCAGCAGTCGCTCGAGGTCGAGGATGAGCACGACACGGTCTTCGATGCGCACGGTGCCGACAGTGTAACCGGATGAGGCGGAGATGAAGTCACAGCCGATCGGCTCGAATTGGCCCCAGCTCGTGCGGTGGATTTTCGTCACACCATCAATCACGAAGCCGGTGGTGATTTTGTTGAACCGCGTGACGCAGGCCATCTGGCGTCCGACGAATTTTTCTGGAATGGGCTCGGAGATTTTGAGTGCGGTGCGCAGGTCCACCATCATGATGGGCTGGTTGCGGAAATACATGACACCCAAGACGCCGGCGGGTTTCTCCGGCATATCGGTGATCTGGATGGTGGACATCGCAAAGACCTGTTGGACTTTGCTGACATTGATACCGTAGCTGACCGATCCGATCAGGACTTCGATAAACTCGACTTCGTTCGTTCCAGATTTGAGGAGGATCCCCGTCAATTCATCTTTCATGCAACTCAATGATGGCACGCCGCCGCCAGTTGTAAACCGATAAACACGGATGCCATGCAAAGATTATCGAACGGTTTGCCTCCTTTTTCTCGCCATAGAGGCAAGAGCAGCTAAAAGCGGGCATGGCTTCATTTTATCTCGCCACGGCAATTGACTATGTGAACGGCAAACCCCACCTCGGGCACGCCTACGAAAAAGTGCTGGCCGACACCATAGCCCGCTACCGTCGCGCCTGCGGCGACGATGTGTTTTTTCTGACGGGTGTAGATGAGCACGGCCAGAAAGTGCAGCAGTCTGCCAAGGCCAAAGGGCTCGACCCCCAGCAGTTCTGCGACGGCATGGCCGAGACTTTCCGGCAGACTTGGGAGAAGCTCGATATTTCGTATTCCCGATTTGTTCGCACCACCTCCGACAAACATAAACAGGTCGTGCAGGGGTTCCTCCAAAAGCTCAAGGACGACGGCCTGATCTATTTCAAAGAGCACGAGGGTTTCTACAGCGTGCGCCAAGAACAGTTCGTCACCGAAAAAGATATGGTGGACGGCAAGTTCCCCGAAATCTTCGGCGAGGTGGTGCGCACCAAAGAGCCCAACTATTACTTCAAGCTTTCCCAGTTCCGAGAGCAACTGCTTGCCGCTCTCGAGTCCAACAAGGAGTGGATTATCCCAACATTCCGCACCGCCGATGTGCGCAATTTTTGTTCGGATAACCTCGACGACCTCTGCATCTCCCGTCCCAAATCCCGACTCGAGTGGGGCATTCCTTTGCCCTTCGATGAAAATTTTGTAACCTATGTTTGGTTCGATGCGCTCACCAACTACGCCTCCTATGCCGACATTGGCACGGACGCCAGTCGCTGGCCGTGCGATCTTCAAATCATCGGCAAAGACATCCTCGTCCCTGCCCACGGCGTTTACTGGAACATCATGCTCCTCGCGCTCGGCCTCCCTGTCCCTCGCGCCTACCTCGTCCATGGTTGGTGGCAGATGCAGGGCGCCAAAATCAGCAAGTCCACCGGGCAAGTCGTGGATCCGCTCGATCTCGTGGGCATCCACGGCGCCGACGCTTTCCGCTACTTTGTCATGCGCGAGATGGTCGTGGGTCAAGATGCCGATTTTACCACTGAACAGTTCGAACGCCGCTACGCGAGCGACCTGGCCAATGACTTGGGCAACCTCGTCAACCGCTCCATCTCCATGATCGCCCGCTACCGTGAATCCGTGTGCCCTGCCTGCGCCATTCACAGCGAGATGGCCGCTGCCGCGGCTGATGCAGTGCGCGAATATCGCGAGCGTATGGACCGCTACGAAATACACGCCGGCCTCGAGCGAGCCTGGCGCCTCGTGCAACGCTGCAACCAGTTTGTGGACGAACAGGCTCCATGGAAAAAAGCCAAAGATCCCGCCCTGACCGGCGAACTGGACTGCGTGCTAGCCACCCTAGCAGAGATGGTGCGTATCCTGGGTATCCTCGTGGCACCAGTCATGCCAAGTATCTCAGTGAAAATTTTCGCGCAGCTCGGCAGGGAGACTCCCCAGACTTCCATGGCGGATGCTCTGCCGGGCACTAGCTTGGGCGGCCACACTTTGGGTAAGGCGGAGCCGCTCTTCCCGAGGATTGAACCAGCACCCGCTGCCTGACCGCTAAAACTGACTCTGTGATTGAGATCCCGTTTGCAGGTGGGGCTGGCCAGTCTGTCGCTCCATGCGCACGGAAACTTGCATCGTGCGATTTTCGGGTCCGCGATAGGAGCCGCGGATCGGTGTCACATCGTTGTAGTCGCGGCCATGTGCCACGATGACATGGCGATCCCCGGCTACGATGTTGTTAGTGGGGTCGAAACCCATCCAGATTTGGCCTGGCAAGAGAGCTTCCACCCATGCGTGGGTGACGGCGGAACCAATCAGATCAGGCCGGCCAGACTCGGCGGCATCCTTGGCTTGCGCCGTCTCGATGTAACCGCTCGCGTATCGGGCCGGGATCCCCGCCATGCGGGCTACGGCGAGCATGTAATGGGAGAAATCCTGACAAACCCCAGCCTTCGACACGGCCACCTGCGCCGCCGTGGTTGAGACATCGGTCGTGCCGGGGGCAAACTCAAAGCTATCGTGCACCCACGCCGTGAGTTCCAGCAGGGCTTCCACGATGGGCTTGCCCAGTTTGAAGATGCGGCGAACCACGGGCAGGAACACTTCATCCACGGGCACCAAGGGGGTAGGAGCCCGAAAATCGTAGTATTCCACCCTTTGCTGCGAGCGCAGAACTTGTATGGCTTCGCCGAGAAAAACTTCTTGGCTCAGGGACGGGTAGCACGGCTCATCTACCTCGACAGTGCAGAGCGAATTTACGGAAAAAGACTGATGCCGGAACGGCACCGAGAGGCTACCTGTGGTGTTGCCGTAGTAATCCGTATGGAGCGACACAGGCACAATGGGGTCAGTCTCGAAGCGATGCTCGATGAGCCGCTGGTTCGGAGTGTTTTTCGGAATCATGCGGACTTCGGCAAAAGACTCCGTGGCATCCGAAGGATACCAGTAAACCGTGTGGTGGCGGATGGTGAAAGTGGTCATGTATTTCCCTCGCCAAGACGATAAGCAAGCATTTGGTGGCTGAAAAAAATGTCGGAGGTGGTCACATGCAACTCTTCAAACAGCCCATAAAGTTCCTCGAGGTGGAGTGTCGCACACTCTCGCAGTGCAGAGGATCCCTGGTCGGCGGCGGTTGCTGTTTCAGACCGGGTAGCCTGCAAACGCTGAGAGATCCTCTCGATCAAATCGGTGGCGCCTACGGCGGTGGCCCCGTGACGGGCAAAAAACCTCTGTAGCTTGCCCATGCAGAACAGTATCGAAATAGGGGAACGGGGCTCGTGGAGGAGGATGTCGAGAACCGGGATGGGTAGGGCGCGGCTCTGGAAGGTGCGGCGGTAGGCGTCGAGTGTGCCGATCATAGCCAGCAGGGTGTTCAGGATGGGGTTTTCAAGATCCACATCTTCGTCGGTGTGGACGAAAGCAGCAGGGCTATCAAAGACTCGCGAGGTGGCACCCAGCGTCACCAAGGAGCGCTCCAAGTGCGCACCCGCATAGAAAAATTGGCTGCCGACATCATGGAGCATCGTGCGCGACATCATCCCGTGGAGCGCCGAAAGCTGGTTCATGATCGTATCGAGAGCGGCGCGGGCGGCCGGGGTCCTGTCGCCTGCGGAGGTCATCAGACACTGCACGGATTGCCAGAGCCTGTGAATCACGAACCAGGCTTCCGGTGAGATGGAATCTTGCAGTGAGAGCGCATTGCTGTGCGCCAGCTTCAGAGCGGTGGCGACCGAGGCGCTGTGCGACAGGTCGAGCGTTAGGAAGTGGGCCGCAGTGCCATCGTCAATTTTAGATTTGAACTCGGGCGTGACAAACTCGTTGCCATGGCCTGTCACTCGCCCGACGGCATCCCAGAGAGGTGCCCAAGGATCGCTGCCGTGCAGATCGGTGTCTAGGCGTGCCTCACCGAGAGCCGAGACCATTCTTGCCGTGCATTCAGCCCGTTCGCAATAGCGCCCCAGCCAATACATGGCCTCGGCGGTGCGACTGCCCAGCGCCTGCATGCGCACGGAGACCGAGCGCCTGTCAGAATGGGGACGCCGTGTCGTGCCCCGTGTCTCGGCGAGCACCCACGCATCTCGCAAAACCATGCTCCGGGCGTTCAGGCAATCCTCGCTCGGCAATACCATGGCCAAGCCACCTTGGAGCAGGGAGACATTCGATTCCGAGACCAAGGCAAAACAGCGCAGCACCTCGGCGGGTTGTCGGCGATGCAGCAGAGGTTGCCTGCGGGGATGCACGACAAGGGAAAAATGTTCGCTGCGAACGATGTCTGCCCACTCGCGCCCATAGAGAGGGCGCCCATCAGCCCGGGCCACGATAAAAGCCCCGCTGCGCTCGGCGATATAGGCCGCGCGTTCGGCGTCTAGCAACCACTGTGTTTTGATCGTGGGCAGCAGCGGATCCTCTCCGAGGTAGTAACGGATGAGAGAGTCGCTGTAAGAGAGGAGTCCCCTGTTATCGGCGGCAGCGCAGCCGGGGAAGTTGGTGGCCACCACAGTCCCCGAGCGTATGCAGCTCATCAGACCCGGAATACCGGTGTTACCCCGCAAGGCTACAGGATCAACTTCTGTTCCATCCACCATGCGATAAACGAGGCCAACGCGGCGCAGACCTTCGATTGTGCGAAAAAAGAGCGCGCCGTCCCGCACCACGAGATCTTGCGCAGTGGCCAGAGACAAACCCATTTTCCGAGCCAGAAAGTTATCCTCAAAAATTGCCTGCGGCGTGCGGGGATCGCTCAGCAGCACGGTGTCGTGCGGTGTGGCGGCTCCAGGCCGTGAGACGAGCAAGTGCTCCAGAAGTTGTGTCGTGAATTGGGAGACAGGCAAGATATCCTCGGTCTCAAACAGTTCGGGGAAAATCTGCCTCTGCGTGCGGCGCGCTTGCAAGGCTGTAGCCAACCCTTGCGGGGTAGAGACACGGTCAGCCACCACATGCCAGTGGCCGAGTGGGTCTTTCATCAAGTCAAAAGCCATGATGCGGGCCGGCGTGTCTTGCGGGGTTCGTATGCCGTGGCATTCTCTCAGATAACCTGGAAAACCCAGCACCGAGGGGATGGGGATCACACCATCGCGGGCAATGTTGAGACCCTGATAAATATCACGGATAAAATACTCCAGCATCCGCGCTCGTTGCTGCACGCCGGCTTGGATGGCAGCCCACTCGGTGGTGTCCAGCACGAGGGGTAGAGGGTCGAAAGAGATGATGCCGTCATCCGCACCTTCCCGGAGCACACCGAGCCCTCGCAGCAGCGCATTGGCCGTATCTCTGCGGGAGGCGAGCTGCTCGCGCGAATAGAGTGCTGCCGCTGCGGTGATCGCTACCACCCTGCTTTCGGAGGTTTCAGGTGGCCGCACACTGGGATGTGTCCTCCGTGGGAGTGGGGTCAAGATTTCGGCAGACGAACCAAAATGGCCTCTGCTTCGGCGCGGTAAACCGAGCCGGGATATTTCGCCAACAACTCTTCAGCAGACTGGCGAGCCTTGGCGTGTGCCCCCTTACTCTGGTGGGCTGAGGCGAGTTTGAGGAGCGCTTCGGCGGAGCGCGCACCCGCGGGTTGGGCAGCAGCAATTTTTTCGAGGAGCTGCATCATGCGCTCTATGTTACCTTGGGCTTGCTCGCAGGCGGCTAATCCCATGGTGGCGTTATCGGCTAGGGGATGGGTGGAATAGTGCTTCAAGAAGCGCTCGAACAGGCGGGCGGCTTCTGGAGCCTTGTTTTCGCGCAGGGCAGCATCCCCTCCGAGCAACAGGGCTTGGGCGGCGGCACGGGTGTTGGGGAATTTGTCAGCGATCACAGCCATCTCGGTGCCGGGTTTGCTGTAAGAACCCAAAAGCGTCTCTGCCGCGCGTTCTTTCGCAGAGCTGTTGACGAGAAATATGGCGGCGATCGTGCCGATCAACAGCAGGGCGCCGAGCGTGGCCAGGATGCTGGATTTGTGTTGCTCAAAAAAAATAGGGTTATCAAAAGGCAGTGTGCCCGACTCGGGTGCGGCGGCAATGTGAGATTGGCTCATGGCGCTAGAGGCTCGGGGAAAACCGGGTGCTTGGCAACGGCATTTTTTCGGGAAAAATCAATCGTTGGGGCGGGCGACACCTCATGGGAAAACCATTTTTTCATGGTCTCTCTGGCAGCTTGGGCGTGTTCCTCTTTGATGTGGACAAGAACGGTGCTAAGGGCGACGGCAAGGGCGCCCAAATCGTCGGCGAATCCAGCAAAAGGGACTAGATCCGGTATGGCGTCAGCGGGTGAAATAAAGTAGCCGAGCGCGGCGATAATAACACCTTTAGCCCAGGCTGGAGTATCTTGGTCTTTCAGTGTCTCTAAGAGGGTCAGGGCTTTTTCCACCACTTCGCGTCCGGCGGTTTTAGCAAAAGCACCCAGCTTGGCCCAGAGAGATTCTTCCGTGTAGTCTGTGGAGTGGTCGTGGGGTTTCATATGGGGGGATAGAGGTTGTGAGGCGCACTTATTTTTTTTGCCAGTCACCTTCGGAGACTTCAACGAGTTCACCTAGGAACGCATTTTGGCGGAAGAGTTCCGCAAATTCTTTTTCCACCTGCTTCATGCTTTTGCCGCTCTCGCGTGCGCTCTGGGCGTAGAGGAGTTCACGGTCCACATTTTCGTCGCGGACGAGTTTTTCGATGTAGGCGCGGTGCGGTAACCAGTCGGGGCTGATCGTATGGACGGTGAGGTAGCCGCGGGCGTTTTCCCCGAGGATGCTGTTGTTCTTGAGTTGCTGGATTTCCGTCATGCGAGAGCGTCGGCTCGTAGCGATGGCGCCGCCAGCGGGTTCGGCACTGGGCTTCTGGACGATCTCCACTTTCATGGCCACATCAATTTTCACAGGTTCGGGCGTCGAAAGGCGGATGTTGGGGGCACACGCGGCGAGGAGCAGGGTGGTGGCAAGAGCAGCGGAGCTGCTACAGGTCTGTTTCATGGGTTGGCCTCCTGAGTGGCTGCGGGTTGGTGGTGATAAACAACATCTATGTCTCTTTTACCCTCTGGACCCTCAGTCTTCAATTTGAAAGTGCTACGTGGTGGATGGTAAAGGAATTCGATATCGCCTTTTTTGAAATGGTAATCGCGGAATGCTTGGAGCGCTATTCTAATCATGTCGCCTTTGGTGTTGGTGAGATCGGAGGGGATTTTGGCTAACAGGTCGTCTATGGTGAGTATCTCCATTTTCCCCCCTGCCGCCACACGCATGGAACCGTTGACCGTGCGGACGAGAGAGCTGGTGCCCTCGGCCAAAATCGTGCCAGTGGCCAGTGCCTTGAGCCGGACATGATCCGGGGTCAGGGCTTCGGTGATAGGGAGCAGGTTCACGCGGGAGGCTGCGATGGACCCTTTCCAAGTCAGGTCTTGGAAGAAAAACGAAAACGCGCCGTTGATGTAGCCCTTGTAGGCATCGCCACCGAAATCCACATAGATGCCGCGGGCGTCGCAGGTGGCAGACATCCAGAGGTTGGACGCCTCGAGTCGGCGCCAGCGAGCGCTCTCCATCAGGAGCTGGTTGACGATGTTGTTGGCATGGGTTTCCGTCCGCGGCAAGGCGAAGTAGAGCTGACCCCGGACATGGTTCATCTGCAAATCGAGCTGGTCGTAGTGGAGGTTGCGCGGCGGGAAAACAACAGTGCTTTTCATGTGGAGATCTTCGATGCGAGTGATCGCCATGCCTCGCTGGTGAACCTGGAAGACCACGGGCAGGGGAAAGTCCTCCTCGCCTTGGGAGGCGATGACTACCTGACCTCCCGTGACATCAAACTCGCCCAAGACCCAAGGGGTGGTCGGCATCTGTGGGGCGGCCAGTTTTTGCAGTTCTTCTTGAACCCGTTCGGAGAACCAAAATAAATCCGGCCCCAGATAGATGACTGGTGCTGAGAGACGGAGCTTTTCAATACGGTGGTGGAGCAGGCCCTCTAGGGAAAATTCGATGTCCACGGTGTCAATGTGCACCACTTTGGCCAAGACATCATACGGGGATGTGAGCGAGAGGCTGGAGATGGAGACTTTTTGCACCTGATCCTCGAGGGTAGCGAGCTGTTGAAATTCGGTATTGATAGGAATAACGATGTCGGGGATGCCGGGCCCGATATCCACAATGGAGATGGAGCCTCCAGAGATTTTGAGTAGATCAATTTTGAGTGGCCAGAGCTGTTTTTGGGCTGCGGCAGAGTCAGGTGATGATCGGCGGGCAGCGGCTTTTTGTTGTTCGATAGTCTGGTCCCATTGCAGGACGAGCTTGGGCTTTTCCAGCTCGATGCTCTCGATCTGGAGCGCTCCATCCCTCCAGATACCAAAAGGGCGTATGGCGATGCGGGCGCGATCCACCGAGGCGAGTCCAAAGATCTGGAGCCCCTCGATTTCAATCGAGCGGTGCGAAAGCCAGCGCACGCTGGAGACAGAAAATTGGCCGTCTGGAAAAGCCTTTCGGAGGAGCTGGTGCGAGACCCACTCGGGTTTGGAAGCAACAAGACCCAGGCCGACCAGCGAGAGCGCTACGAACTTGGCAGCCAGTGCAATACAGGCGAGGGTGCGCTTGTTGGGGAGCATCCTATTCGGCAGTTCCAGGCAGGAGTTTTTTCAAAAACGATTGGGGGACATCCCCATTGAGAGGCAAAGTATCAAAAGCCGCCCCGCGGATTTTGAGTGGGGTCTTGCGCAGAATTTTGAAAAGGATGAGCTGCTGGAGCTGCTGGGGGCTGGAAACATTTTTGATGATCTCGTTGCGGATACCGAGGTCGAAACTCATCGGGCGAGGATCATCCGATTGCATGAAATCATAGTAGAGAACACGCCCGAGGCTCAAGTCGAGTTCGCGGATAATAAACGGGCTCTCGTTATTGGCTTTTTCTGGGGAACCAGTTTTTTGCGCCCCTTTCAGCAGGGCAAGGTTCATCTCGCCGCCCGAGCTGCGGACCGCAACAATTTTCGGGATATCAAGTGCAACCTTCGCAAAACGGATTTTGTCGTTGGACCAGAAAGGCTGGTCGCACAGCACCTCGACGAGCCTGACCTCGATCGCCTCTCTTTCGCGGAAGCCTGGGGGGTTTTTCAGCACGAGTTCTGTGGCTTTGAAAGTGAGAGGTAAGGAGCCGGACACCTTGACGGCACCGACTTCAGCGGGAAAGCCGGTAGAGGACTCGATGCCTTTGAGGAGCGCCATCTTGCCTGCGGCATCCCGGGAGAGGTAGAGACCTGCTGACACGAGCACGATGAAGCCGATCAGGGTGCACAGAGAACGAATAAGACCAAACATGGGATGAAGAGTAAGGATGAGTCTCACACTATCAAGCGACAATGCAGTGGGGGCGTTTCTTTAACGGCATGCAAAAAAATGTAGCCAGCGCATGGGTGGAAGGGTAGAGAGCAGGGCTACGCTGTGGAAAAATCTGTCGTTCCAGTCTCGGTCAAAGCCGTGGTTCCTACCAAGAGCCAAGGGTGCGCCCTTTTCATCGGCAATGAAGAGAAGGTGTTCATCATCTATGTGGACAACAACATGGGCGCTGCCATCAACATGTTCATGCAGAAAACCCCCAAGCAGCGTCCACTGACCCACGACCTCATTGGGCATATCCTCAAGTCCCTCGACGCCCGCATCGAGCGGGTCGTGATCAATGACCTGAACGAGGGCACTTATTTTGCCCGCCTCATCCTGCGCATGGACAATGAAATCCAGCATAAACTTGTCGAGATAGATGCCCGTCCCAGCGATTGCCTGGCGCTGGCTTTGCAGGATGCAGCCCCAGTCTATGTCAGCACCAAGGTATGGGCCGAAGCTGAGGATATGAGCGAAGTTTTGGATAACCTTGCCTCCCAAGCCCACGATTTGTCCGAGGAGCAAGGGGACGAGGACGAGTTGCACTAAACTTCGGAAGCGGCTGTTCATTTTTTCCTCACTCTGCTTGCATGCATGGCATGGCGACGATCAACGAAGAGTTTTTTGAATTTTTGCGGTTCCAGAGTATCTCGGCGGATCCCGCCTTTGCTACCCACATGGAATCCTGCGCCCAGTGGGTAGTATATAAGTTTACTCAAATGGGTTTCCGAGTGAGACTCGAAAGGGCTGGGGGCCACCCATCCGTCATCGCTTTTGGCCCTCGCGTCGAGGGTGCGCCGACCGTGCTGGTTTACGGACACTACGATGTCCAGCCCGTGGATCCGATTCACCTGTGGACCTCGCCGCCCTTTGAACCCAGGATCAGCAACGGCAAGGTTTACGCCCGGGGTGCCACCGACAATAAAGGCCAGATTTTCTCCCACTTCATCGGTTCGCGCAGCATGGTGGAGGCCGGAGGTCTCCCAGTAAATCTCGTTTACCTGATCGAGGGCGAAGAGGAAATTGGCAGCCCGACTTTACCAGCCATCCTCAAGCGATTGCACACGGAAATCCAACCCGATATCGCTCTCGTCTCTGATACGGGTATGATCGCGCCCGGACACCCCACGCTCACCTACAGTCTCCGTGGTATCGCCGCGCTCGAAGTCGCGGTGCACGGAGCCGCCACCGACCTGCATTCAGGTATCTACGGCGGAGTCGTGGCCAACCCTGCACTGGCGCTGTGCCGCCTGCTCTCCACCTTGCACGACGAATCGGGACGGGTGGCTATCCAAGGCTTCTACGACAATGTCCTCGAACCAGAAGAGTGGGAGCGGCAGATGGTGCGTTTCCTGCCCATCGGTGAAAAAGAGCTGCTAGCCATTACGGGGGCACCAGCTCTGACAGGCGAGGCCGGCTATCTCCCTCTCGAACGCACAGGTGCCCGCCCTACGGCGGAGATCAATGGGCTCGGCTCAGGCTATCAAGGACCTGGTTCCAAAACCGTGATTCCTGCCGTAGCCATGGCGAAGCTCACCTTCCGTCTGGTTCCCAATCAAGATCCGGCAGTAATCTTGGCACTCGCCGAACAGCATCTGAGGAAACATTGCCCTCTAGGGGTGTCGCTAGAAATCAACCTAGGACATTCGGGCCGCTCCTACTTTTTTGATCCACGCAGTCCTTGGGGCTCCTTGGCTCAACAGGCGCTGGTGCGAGTCTTTAACAAACCCGGTGTTGCCTGCATACGCGAGGGTGGTTCCATCCCCATCGTCTCTGATTTCAAAAACATTCTCGGCTGCGAAACACTGCTCATGGGGTTGGCATTGCCAGATTGCAGAGCCCATGCTCCGGATGAAAACTTTCCTCTCGAGCATATCAACTATGGCGGGATGCTACACGCGGAACTGTTGAGGTTGGCGGCCCAAGTGCGTTTATGATAACGGCACTTTGTGCTCCTTGGAATACGGTTGCCGATCCCGCGTGGAACGAGCTGGCGGCCAAAGCCTCCCTGAACGGATGGATACTTCCCGTCACCGATCTCTCTCAAGCCGAGTCCTTCCAAGCCCAGTCTGCGGCCTCGGTTTTGCCGGTGCTCGGTGTTTCCGGCTTACTCGATGATCACTCTTCGCTCGGTTGGCTCTCAGGCGGGGACACTCTCCACCAGGCTGTCGGTGTTGCCAAAGAGACTATCAAACAGTGCGGAAAATGTGGGGCAAAGTGGATCACTCTAGGGTCATCGTCTGCACGGAAACTCGCAGGCATCCGTGTGGCGGATGCCAAGGCTTTGCTCTGCCAGATGATCGAGGAAATCGTGCCTGTTCTGGAATCTCGCCAAGTCACGCTGGCCATAGATCCCGCGTCTGATCCAGATGGATATTATCCCGCTCGCTTTAGCGATATCATGGATTTGGTCACAACGCTGAAACACCCTCTGGTTCGCTTGTCCTTGAATATGGCCTGCTTTGGCACTGGCGACGAAGTGGAAACTCTGGTGGCCACCAGCATTCCCTACACTGTCTCAGTGCGGGTATATGCCCTAGGAGTTCTGAGACAACCGCTCTCCCACCACAAGCTGGCGTCGCTGCTCAAGTCGGGCGGCTATTCCGGCACGGTCGTCCTGCATCTCACGGAGCCTCTATCCCGTGAACGATCTTTGAAAGAGATCAGGGCTCTCCACTCGAGTTACTGCTGAAGCAGAGTGGCGCGGCTCAAGCCTCGGCGCTGAATTTCGGAAGGTGTTCTGTGCAGTATTCACGGCCATCTTTGGCAACGCGAAAGTCGAGGGCGGGATCGCTTTTTTCCGTGCGCCCGCAGACAGTGCATTTGTGGAAGGACTCCACTTCTGGCCGGACCTGCTGCTCAAATTTTTTTCGCCGAGCCTCCACCTGTTTGCGCTGTGCGAAGGCTTGCACAAAAGCAGGGGCAAAAAAGATCAAATAATTAGCCAAACTAACCGCGAGACTGATTTTGGCACCAAGCGGCGAGAGCACAAATGTGATCCCAATAATGACAGCACTGAAGATGGCCACCCACTTGACTTTGATCGGGATGACAAAAAACAGCAGGATTTGTTGGTGAGGAAAAAAGGTGGCGTAGGCGTAGAGTAAAGAGATGTTCAGAAACGATGCGGTCGCTGCCTCCAGCGGAAAGAAGAGTGCTGCCACGGCGGTGCCAGCAGCTCCGAGCAAGTAATAAACATTCAGTCGGAAAGCGCCCATCGCGCCTTCTAGCGCATCACCAACCGACCAGAGAAAAAGGAGGGCAAAAGCGATCCAGAAAAGCGACTGCGTCGGTGGCACGAACAGGAAGGTCAGCAACCTCCAGTATTGCCCAGCAAAAAATGCCGAGCGGTCCAAGACCAGCCACGAGGAAAACCCGGGGCTCAGTTTTTCCAAGACAAAGGCAAGCAAGTTCAGCAGCACGACCGCCCGGACGATGTAGGGGATAGCGTAACGGCCAAGCCGCATCTCTAACCAGTCGAGCCAAGATGCATCCATAAAATTAGTATCGCGGCACGGTGGCATCCACTTGGTCGGACCAAGCATCAATACCGCGTTTCAGGTTCCACACCTTGCGAAAACCAGCCTGCTGGAGGAGGCGGATCGCCTCGGCGCTGCGCGGGCCAGCTTTGCAGTAGGCCACGATCTCGTTGGTCGAGTCGAGCTGATGCATGGTCTGAGAAAACTGGCTCAGTGGCATGGGGCAGGATCCGGGAATCTCCGCGATCTGGCGTTCGTGCGCTTCCCGCACATCCAGCAACACGATTTTGTCCCCTTGCTTCAACCTCGCCTCCAGTTCTTTGGCCGTGATCTCGGGCACTGTGGGATCATCCTCATAGGTGGGACCTTCGATGGCTGGCATCCCGCAGAACTGTTCGTAGTCCACGAGTTCTTTGATCGTCGCCGATGGGCCACAGATGGGGCATTTCGGATCTTTGCGAAGTTTCAGTTCTTTGAACTGCATCTTGAGCGCGTTAAAGACGAGCAGCCGTCCGATCATGGAGTCACCGATACCGAGGATCAGTTTTACCGTTTCGATGGCTTGCAAAACTCCGATCACTCCAGGCAACACACCCAGCACACCACCCTCGGCACAACTGGGCACCATGCCCGGAGGAGGAGGCTCGGGGTAAAGACAGCGGTAACACGGCCCTTTCTGTCCCCAGAAAACAGTGAGCTGGCCATCGAAACGGAAGATGCTACCGTAAACATTCGGCTTCCCCAGCAGCACGCAGGCATCGTTAGTCAGATAGCGGGTCGGAAAATTATCGGTGCCATCCACGATGACATCGTAACCCCCGAAAATTTCCATGGCGTTATCCGAACGAATAGCCGTTTCAAAAAGCTCCACCTCGACATTCGGATTGATCTCTCGGATGCGGTCTCGTGCCGATACCACCTTGGGTTTGCCGATGCTAGAAGAACTGTGGATGATCTGGCGCTGCAGGTTGGAGTAATCCACCACATCGAAATCTACCACCCCGAGCTTGCCGATACCCGCTGCCGATAAATAGGCCAGCAGGGGAGACCCCAGCCCACCTGTGCCCACACACAGCACGCGGGCGGCCTTCAGTTTTTTCTGACCCTCGACAGTGACCTCGGGCATGATCAAGTGACGGCTGTAGCGTTTGATCTCCTCGTTGGAGAGCGTCGCTGTAGCGGCTCGTGCTGCAATATCGGACAAATGACTCATCGTGGATGGCTTTAGTGCGAATACTGCCATTCGCAAGAAACAAATATCTCTCAGCCCTCTTGCAGCTTCCAAGGCTGACACCTGTGCGAAGCCCCAATGCAAAGCCTGCGAGGGTTGCGGCTTGCTTTGTTTGGCGGGAGCAGATTGAATACGGGTATTATGAAATGGTTGACCTATCTTGCCGTAGCTCTGTTCTGCGGCGCGGCTACAGTTGCAGAGTGCCCTGCCCAAAGTGCACAATCCCGCTCTTCCGAGGATGTAATCCACGCAGCCCCCAAAGACACCACCGTCCTCGGCGTCGTTCAAAAAGGCGGGTGGGCCATGGTGCCTCTAGCCCTACTTTCTGTAGTGACTATCGGTTTCATCGTCTTCAGTTTTCTTTCACTCAGGAAATCCTCCATCGTGACCTCCGACTTCCTCAGTGCCGTGGACGCCTATCTGAAAAAAGGGGATCTGCTCGGCCTCGTGGCCCACAGTTCCCAAGAGACACAGGCACTCGCCCGCATCGTTCAGACCACCATCCAGTTTGCGACCCGCAACCCAAATGTCCGCTTCGCTCTCCTGCGCGAGATCGCCGAGACCGAGGGCAGCCGCCAAGCCTCCCGCCTCTTTCAGCAGGTAGGCTACCTTTTCGACATCGGCGTGATAGCCCCTATGGTCGGACTCGCGGGCACTGTCACAGGCATGATTACCAGCTTCAATATCATCGGCATTGACCCCAGTGCCCTCCGCCCAGCAGAGTTGGCCAACGGCGTGGCCGAAGCCCTGATTGCCACCGCAGGCGGCCTAGTGGTCGGCATTCCAGCCATGCTCTTCTACTCCATCTTCAAAGGCCGTGTGCAAGGCATGGTCTCGGAGATGGAAGCCCAAGCCACCAACCTCCTCGCTCTTCTCGAAGTGCAGCACGAAGCCGGTAAATTCGATCAACAAATCGGACGATGAATTTTCGCAAACAACACTCCACCATGCACCAGGCGGGGTTCAACATCACCCCGCTGATTGACATCCTTTTGGTGCTCATCATCTTTTTTATCCTGACTTGGAATTTCTCTCGGGATGAAAAAGAACTGGCTCTCAAGCTCCCCTCGGCCACCCAAGGCCAAGACAGCAAACCCCGCCCAGGCGAGATCATCCTCAATGTCATGCCCGATGGCGTGGTCGTGCTCAACCGTCGCAATCTCGACCTAGCCAGTCTCCAAGAACTCTTGGCCAATGTCTCCAAAGAGTTTCCCGACCAAGCCGTCATCCTCCGCGCCGACAAATCCGTGGCCTACAAACATGTCGTAGCCGTGCTCGACACCTGTCGCGCCGCCAGCATCTACAATGTCGCCTTCGCCACCGCGAAGGATCAGGAACCCTAGACCCCACCCGAGGGAAGCCACCTCCCACACCCGCCTCGCCACACCCCACACTATGCGCTTCCAGAGATTGCTGCCCCTCTTGGTATCCTGTATTGCCCTCGCCTCGGCCTCCACAGCCCCTGCCCAAAACACCGATGGCATCGCCGCCATTGTTAACGATGATGTTATCACCTTCTCCGATGTGAAACGCATGGTGGAGGAAACCGAAAAAATGCTGGCAGCCACCCTCAAAGGCACCGAACTCGTAGATCGCATTAAAGAAGTTCGCCTCGACGCACTCAAAATGCTCATCGAACGCCAACTCATCATCCAAGAGTTCAAATCCAAAGAATACAGCGTGCCCGACAACATCATCGAGGAGCAGCTCCAAGACATCGTCCGCACACGCTTCGACGGCAACCGCGGCAACTTCATCAAAACCCTCAAAGCCCAAGGCAAAACCCTCGAACAATTTAGGGACGAACTCAAAGACAACATGATCGTTGGCATGATGAAACAGCGCTTCGTCTCCGACAATGTCATCGTCTCCCCCTTCAAAATCGAGCAATTCTACCTCGACAACGCCAAGGAATTCACCGACCCAGAAAGCCTCTTCCTGCGTCTGATCTATATGAAAAAAGATCTCTTCCCCGAGAAAAAAACCCTCCCAGACGGCTCCAAAATCACAGTGGATCTCCAGAAAAAACTCGCCGAAGACATCCTCGGCAAACTCAGTGCAGGCGCAGATTTCTCCGCACTCGCCACCCAATTTTCCGAAGGCGTCGGCAAAGACAAAGGCGGCGAATGGGGTTGGGTCGGACGCGATTCCCTCCGCAAAGAGATTGCCGAAGCAGCCTTCAACCTCTTCCCCGGACAGCACAGCGGCATCATCGAAACACCCGACGGCTACTACATCGTCAAAGTGGAAGACTACCGCGAATCCAGCATCAAACCCATAGACACCGTCCGCGAGCAGATCGAAAAACAACTCACCAACAGCGAACGCCAAAAATTTCAGCAAGAGTGGATAGACCGACTCAAATCCAAAGCTCACATCAAAATGTTCTGAGGCAGCGATGAAAAAAATCGTAGCCATCACTGGCGGCGACCCCGGCGGTATCGGACCGGAAATCGTCCGCGCCGCCCTAGCCAGCCCACACCTCCCCACCTCCGTAGAGTTTCGCATCATCTCCACCTCCCGCGCAAAAACGCCACCAGGCAAAGCCACACTCCCTGGAGCCCGTGCCGCATGGCAAGACCTCGATACAGCCATAGCCGGCTGCCTCCATGGCGACTACGCAGGCATCGTCACCGGACCAGTCTGCAAAGAATCCCTCGTCAAAGCCGGATTCCCCGATCACGGCCAGACCGAATACCTCGCCCGCAGTGCCAAAATCCCACCCAACTCTGTCACCATGGCCATGGTAGGTCTCAAATGGAGCCTCTTCCTCCTCACCACCCACCTACCCCTTCGCCGTGCAGTCCGAGCCGTGACCGCACGCACTCTCACCCGCACCACCACACATGCCGCTGAGTTTCTGGCCAGACGCGGCATCAGCCCCGACCGTATCGCCGTCGCTGGCCTCAATCCCCATGCAGGCGAAAACGGACTACTCGGACGCGAGGAACTCGACACCATCCAACCAGCCCTCACCCAACTCAGAAAAAAATGGAAACTGGGACGACACAGTCTCCCCCTGCTCCCGCCGGACACCGTTTACCTACAAGCCCAACGCGGACACTACGACTGCGTCATATCCCTCTACCACGACCAAGGTCTCATCCCTTTCAAACTCATCTCCTTTGATACAGGGGTCAACCTCACCTGGGGGCTCCCCTTCATTCGCACCTCCCCAGATCACGGCACAGCCTTCGATATAGCAGGCCAAGGCATCGCCGATCCCGGCAGCATGATCCATGCCCTTCGCCTCGCCGCCGAGTTAGTCACCCCCTCCTGACCCCCCGCCTTCGCCGCGACCAGAACAGCAGGTTCTGACCCCATACCACAATCATAAACCCAGATTATGCAATTGAAAACAGGGGAAACTGAGGAAGGTTTGTTTTATTAGGTGGTTGAGGAGAAAACGGGTAAAAACGGGGTCAGTCCTTAATATTGACCTTTTTGCGTTTAGACAGCTCGTTCGACAGCGTTGTTCTTGCACCCGCAAACAGTTCTGAAGCTATCCATTCCGTGCTTTGCGTGGTTGTTTTCCGTAGGTGACAGGCCAGCGCGATTTTCACAGGGCGCAGCTTCCGTTCGGTCTTCAAACGCGACACTGTCCAGCCCCGCGCACGCAAAAATTCTGCGATGATCCTTCGCGCTTTCGCCTCCATGATTTCCTCCTGCGCAGAAAACGGGGTCAGTCCTTAATATTGACCCTTTTTGCGTTTAGACAGCTCGTTCGACAGCGAAAACGGGGTCAGTCCTTAATATTGACCTTCTTGCGTTTAGACAGCTCGTTCGACAGCGTTGTTCTTGCACCCGCAAACAGTTCTGAAGCTATCCATTCCGTGCTTTGCGTGGTTGTTTTCCGTAGGTGACAGGCCAGCGCGATTTTCACAGGGCGCAGCTTCCGTTCGGTCTTCAAACGCGACACTGTCCACCCCCTCGCACGCAAAAATTCTGCGATGATCCTTCGCGCTTTCGCCTCCATGATTTCCTCCTGCGCAGAAAACGGGGTCAGTCCTTAATATTGACCCTTTTTGCGTTTAGACAGCTCGTTCGACAGCGAAAACGGGGTCAGTCCTTAATATTGACCTTCTTGCGTTTAGACAGCTCGTTCGA
>DYRQ01000032.1:3087-25097 GCA_020718645.1 Verrucomicrobium spinosum | reverse complement strand
AAAATTCTCCTCCCCAAAAATTTCGTTCATCACCATACGGAGGTTATGGACTTCGTTATCGTCAATGTGGACGAAGATGACACCGTCCTCGCGGAGGAGATTTTTGGCGAGGAAGAGGCGGGGGAACATCATGCTGAGCCAGTTGCTGTGATAGTGCCCGCTATCTTTGCTGTTTTTGCGGAAAAAGCCCTCTTTCATCAGGAAGCCGTCTTCATCCTTGTCGCCGATGCGTTTCTGGTAGTCTTCCTTGTTTTCCTTGAAGCTGTCGGGATAGATAAAGCTGTCACTGCCCGTGTTGTAGGGCGGGTCAATGAGGATACACTTGATTTTGCCGAAATAGCTTTTTTGCAATACCTTGAGGACTTCGAGATTTTCGCCCTCGATAAAGACATGGTCGCTTTCATCGAAGCGGACGGATTTATCCGGTTCCGGGCGTAGTGTGGCGGTGGTCGGGATTTGGAGGACACGGAAGGCATCGCTCTTGCCCGCCCAATTCAGCGTGTAGCGTTCGTCCTTGAAATGAATGTCATCGGTGAAGGAAGCCTTGAACTTTTCGAGGTCGAGCTTGCCCTCGGAAAAGACTTCCGGGAAAAGTTCTTTTAATCGTTCCAACCGTTCTTGTAAAATATCCATTGAATTTCCGTCCATAAACACCTTCTAGGCACGCATAGTCCAAAAAAGGATTTTAAACCCAAATTTTGCATTAGGAAATGCAAAACTTGGGCCGAAAAATATTTAGTGCAAGCGGCGTTGGTTCTATCCAGCTACCCGAGGTTGCTGAATGACTTCGCCGCTTCCACGGGATCGGGGGCGGCGGTGATTGGGCGGCCCACTACTAGATAATCGGCTCCCGCTGAAAAAGCTTCCTGCGGTGTCATGGTCCGTTTTTGATCGCCTGTTGCTGCTCCAGGTGGACGGATGCCTGGCGTTACGAGCAAGAGGGGGCGTGCGGCAAACTTTTTTTTCAGCATCCCTGCCTCGTGCGGCGAACAGACGAGTCCATCTAACCCTGATTCTGATGCGAGTCCGGCAAGCCGCTCCACCTGTTCGGAGACAGGCGGGCGGAGCCCAATTTTTTCCAGATCGCTATCGTCTAGGCTCGTGAGAACGGTGACGCCTAGGAGTATCGTTCGCGCCTGAGCCGCCTGCCGCGCCTTGGCTGCTGCGGCCATCATGGCACCGCCGCCGGAAGTGTGCAGCGTCAACATTCGGACATCTAGCGCGAGTGCAGCTTCTACGGAACGCACCACGGTGTTCGGTATATCGTGCAGTTTCAAATCCAAAAAGACCCCGTGGCCTTCGTTGCGAAAGGCGCGGACGAGCGATGGCCCTTCGCTTATAAAAAGTTCCAGCCCGATTTTGAAAACGCCCACGAGCCCCCTCAATTTTTCAGCCAGGGCCAACGCTTCGCGCCCCGTCGGAAAATCCATTGCGACAATGATTTTTTCTTTCATAAAATTATGCGGTGAGGGATTGCGTTTTTTAAACCGGGCGAATAGGCAGCCCGCGCCCGATCAGATATTTTTTAACATCGCCTACGGAATACTGGTTAAAATGAAAGATGCTCGCGGCCAGCACGGCATCTGCTTTGCCTTCCATCAAAACCTCGTAAAGGTGCTCCAGTTCCCCAGCCCCGCCGCTTGCTATGACAGGTGCTTCTACGGCTTCTGAAACGGCTCTCGTGAGGGGGATGTCATAACCCTTTTTCGTGCCATCGGCGTCCATGCTTGTGAGGAGTATTTCACCCGCGCCCATGGAGACGCATTTTGCCGCCCATTCCACGGCATCCAGTCCGGTGGGGTTCCGCCCGCCGTGCGTGTAAACTTCCCATCCGCCGCCAGGGCCTTGCTTGCGTTTGGCGTCTATGGCCAAAACGATGCACTGTGAGCCGAACCGTTCCGCCGCCTCTTTGACCAGTTCCGGGCGCTGTATTGCAGCGGTGTTCAGGCTTACTTTATCGGCCCCGGCTTGGAGCATTTCGCGGATGTCGGCGACTGTGCGGATGCCGCCGCCAACGGTGAGGGGCATGAACACTTCTTCTGCCGTCCGCTCCACCACATCAATGATTGTTTTTCTGGCGTCGGAGGATGCGGTGATGTCTAGGAAAACAAGTTCGTCGGCCCCCTGCGCGTCGTAAGCTCTAGCCGCCTCGACGGGGTCGCCCGCATCGCGCAGCTCTAAAAATTTCACCCCTTTGACAACCCGTCCGCGGTTGACATCAAGGCAAGGTATGATCCGTTTTGCCAGCACAGTATTCTTTCTTTAAGGGCAAGGCTGGCACCGTGTTTTTCTGCGCGCCCAGTTGGATTCGAACCAACGACCCACAGATTAGAAATCTGTTGCTCTATCCTACTGAGCTATGGGCGCCCGCCGCCTTGGCATAAGGCGGTGAAGACAGATGGCATCACAACAACCGCAAGAGAAAATCTGCGGCCTGCGCATAAAATCATTCCGCCCCCCACCCCCTCCACATCCCAGATATAAACAGGCTCACGATAAACACGGCGATCACCAACCAGAACGCAATGATGTTAATCCAAGGGCTCATAGCCCCTAATAGAACAGTAATACCAACTAACTTCGGAGAATCGTTGCCGGGCATTGATTGTGCCCGGTGTTTCGATGTTCAACACTCAACACAAAAGTGTTACCTCTGGAGTCTCTCCTACGACAAGGGATGAGACTCGATAATTCAGTTTATAACATCAGGATTGGTGTTCAGACGCTGACGGTTTGTGGAAGGAATAACTGCCGTCTCCACTTCATTGAGAACTGGCAGGCTTTTAGCAGACACACATTGCAGTTCCTGAAACTTATTCAGGCTCACGGAAAGACGCGACTCATACGACCTCACAGCTTGATTGTAGTGTTGGACAGACTTTGTAATTGAACCGCCCAATTCGTGAATGTATTCCATGAACACAGCCAGTCTCTCGTGCACCTCTATTCCAAGATCAAAAACCCGTTGGGCGTTGTCGGAAATCGCCTGTTGCTGCCAACCGAAAGCCACTGCACGCAGCAGAGCCATCAGCGTTACGGGCGTAGCAATCAACACACTCTGCCGCATGGCATCCTCGAGCATATTAGGTTGATGCTCGAGAGCAGCAGAGAGAAAATGGTCTCCTGGAATAAAGAGGACCACGACATCGGGTGAGTTTTCGAACTGATCCCAATACTGTTTCTTGGAAAGTAACTGCACCTGAGTCCAGACCTGTTTAGCATGCTCTTGGAGTTTGGCGGTTTTGGCCTCGTCGTCTTGCAATTCAGCGGCTTCGAGATAGGCGGACAGCGGCGTCTTCGCATCAACGGGAATGCTTTTTCCACCGGGCATGCGTATGACCATATCTGGGCGCAAAGCTCCTCCCTCGGCTTTCACATGGAGCTGCTCTTCGAAGTCGCAATTTTTTTGCATTCCAGAGAGTTCGACCAGCCGGCGCAACTGCATTTCCCCCCACATACCGCGGACTTTGGGAGCAGAGAGTGCCCGCACCAAATTCCCGGTCTCAGCCCGGAGTTTATCCTGTGTTTCTCCGACAGTCTTGAGATAGCGCTCCAAGTCCGTGTAAGCGCTGGCCCGCTTGGTTTCCAACTCCTGGAGCTGTCCCTCAAACTTGTGGAGTATCTCACCGATTGGCTTCATTTGGTCGTGGATGGACTGGCGTTTTTTCTCGAGTTCGGACGCTGCTTCAGTTTGGTATTTGCCCAGGGCGCTTTGGGCAAGAGCCAGAAAATCTACATTATTTTTGCGGAGCGATTCCGAGGCTAGCCTAGCGAACTCATCAGAAAACTTGCGCCCGGCATCGGCCAGCAACGCTAACTTTTCTTCCATGGCTTTTTTCTCCTCGACCATGCGCGCTTCGGTTGAGGCCATCCGGTTTTTCAATGCCCCGTTTTCGTCCCGCAGCACGGCCACCTGCTGCTCAGCTTCCGAGAGCATGCCCACCTTAGCCTCAGCAGAGGCGCGAGCTATTGATTCAGAGCGGAGTTCCTCATTCAGTTTCTCCACTTGGGCAGCACCATCCACAAGCCTCGCCTGCCATGCCTTCGCTTCAGAATCGCCAGACTCCAGACGCTGCTGCAAGTGTTGCAACTCCGCCTCGGCTCGAGCCATGGCAGCCGCGTGACGCCTCGCGAGGATGAGATAAGTGACCACGATAGCCACGAGGGCAGCCACGGTCACACAGATTACCAGCACCAGCCATATTTCCTTTGTCATCACAGCTCCTTGATCAGATTTCTGAGGGAATCACCAGACAGGCATGATGCCTGACCGAAATCACTGTTGCTCGGATACCCGAGAGTGGGAGTGAGGTCAACTGAGCTAGCACTTTTCTATAGGTGGCAAGCTGTTCACCATGAGTCGCCACTAAGTCCTCTAATTGCTCGGCTGAAACAGCGTCGGTTTTGAAGTCGAAGATATCAGCAGACACCACCCGCCCCTCTGCATTTCGGTGGAGATGAACACGATCCATGATCCCAGTAATCCATTGCCCGTCCATAATGATTTCAAAGGGCATCTCAACCCGTATTTCACATTCAGACGAAGGTGAGAAAATAGCGCTGACCTTTGAGGATTGAGCGAGTTCCAGTGCAGCTTGCCACGGGTTATTGTCCCCGAATGGCGTGCATCGAGCGTGTGGTTGAGCTAGTGCTGCTTGGTTCAAAGTCTCTGGTGTAGCCCGCTCGACGAGCGCAAGACACTCGTGCACCAAAGTGCCGTAGGTGCTACCCAGCCTCGTATCAGGGGGGACCACCAGAGGCGCCGTCTTGCTACCGTGTAATCGCGATGGAGCCACCGAAAGACGAGGGCGTTCTGGTGAGGGAAAATTCAACTTTTCCTGAGGTGCAGGGTGACTCTCTACTTTTTTGTGTTTGGCGTGGAAGACATCGCTCCATTCCCCTCTTTCCCACAGCACCTGTCCTGCCTCTGCCGTTTCCAACTGCAATTGGGCATTAGCAGGGAAGAGGCGGGCGAGCAGATATTCGGAGTAACGGACGGTGGATCGGTCCTCGCCATTCTTCCGCTCTTTATAGGGGGGCATGATGAGAAACAGACCAAACCGGGCACGGGTCAGAGCCACATAAAGTTTGCATAGACCCTCGAAATCGTTCCTGTGAATAGCCTGTTCTTTAGCATCGCGGAGGAGAGGCACGGCATCACAGATATTTTTCACAGGAGGTAATATCCACGCTTTCGGATCTCCAGAGTCGGTGGCACGAATCTCGAGCATTTCCCCTATCCGAGCAGAGCCCAGGGCATGAGGGGAGTCCACAGTTGGCAGTATCACCACATCAAACCCGAGCCCTTTCGAGGCATGGACAGTCATCACTTGCACCACACCCGGAGTCGGCGGTGCCTTGTGATACGCCTGGCGGAGGGTGTGTAAGAAAACCGTTAAATCTCTAGAGCCTGTCGCATCGTGCGCTTGAGCTAATTCGAGGACTTGGCGTTTGCGTTCCATATCAAACTCCGACCACTCCCTGTCTCGTCCGAGTTCGCCAAGCGCCTTTTCCAGAAAGACCTTCACACCTTCTGCCGCCAATCTCTGCCTGTGACTCTCAAGTGCTTCGAGCCATGCTCGGCCTGGTTTCACCCCGGCAAATGCCAGCACCCATCCGCGTGCGAACCGACTATCATCCTCCGCCAATAGGCAGAGAAGAGCTGCGCATATCCGAGCCACGAGATTATCCGATCCATAGTTGATCTTACCTTCAGCAGCCACGGGAATCCCTTGCTCCCGCAATAACTCTGAGAGACGCGAGACCTCTGTATTGCCATGGACAATGACAGCGCAACTCAAGCCGTTGTGCGTTGGGCGTATCTTATCTAACAAGGCCAACAGAACCGAGTCCTGAGGTTTCTCATCCTCTTGCTCTACAAGTTCAGAGCCCAAAACCTGCATAGGCGCAGGCTGAGTCGCCAAAACCGCAGCGTATCCGACGATATCTTTGACTGCGGACTTATGGGTCATCCACGCATCGTTAGCTCGCCACTCTTTTTCCACCTCTGCAAGTGATTCAAAAGAGGATCCTTCTTCATCAAATACCGCATTGACCAAATCGAGCACCGCAGGAGAGCAACGGTAGATCTGGCTACGAGGTTCGGACTGGATCTTATAGCGATCCACAATTTCCTGAAACAGGCGTTGGTCACCACCCCGCCACCCGTAGATAGACTGTTTGGTATCACCGACTGCAAAAAAGGATTTCCTCCGCTCGGCATCACTGATCGCCTCGTCACACAAATTCGCGATGGCTTTCCACTGCTCACGCGATGTGTCCTGAAATTCGTCGAGCAGCCAATGATCTAACTTACTGTCCAGCCGGAACTCAATGTCGGCAGTTTTCAGTGTATCCTTTCGGAGCACGGACAGCGCACGAGGCAGATCAGCAAACGAAAGTCGGCCCGAGGTCTGTGCTTGCGTCCAATAACTTTGATCGTATCTCGCCAACACTCTCCAAACGCCACCCGTGTTGGCACAGATTTGACTTATGGTCTGGCTAACAATTCCCCAAGCTACCTGCCCTGCCACCTGCCAGTCTTGACTCTCCAAATCAGGTTTACCACCCGCGATATTGAATGGATCACAACATCTCTTGGTCGGGTCGTAGGCCTTGAGCATGTTAGAGGCGACTGTCATAGCAATAACAGACTGAAGCGAACCTTGTCGCAGGGTCTCTATCAACTTTTTCCATGCCTCAATCTGTTTGTCAGTAACCCGGTATTTATCCTTTTTTTTCTTAGTCCCTTCTTGCCTCAGAACCTCTGTGCTCCTCTGCTCCAATAGGCATAAAAAGCGCTCGGCATCTTCGAGAGGATTCGCAATGCCACCGCCCATCAACATCGGGTTCAACTGATCAGCCAACCGGCTCATGTTATCGGGACAGTTTACATAGACACGCTGGGCCTTTTTGATAAAATCCATCAGTGGCCCTAGTATGCCTGCTTTCTCGTTGCCATAGGTGCTCAGGCGGTAGGCTTCTAAAAACTCTTCTTTGGATTGATCGTCCAGATCCCGGGCGAGCAGGGTGTCCACCATGAGAGTGGATTGGATGATCTCGTGTTCAGATTCTTCAATGATACCCCATCCAGGTGGCAAACCCGCATCGTAGGAAAATTGGCGGAGCATCTTGGCAAAAAATGAATCCAGCGTGCCAAACTGAAGCGAGTGAAGCGAGGCCAGCAATCCGCGCATCAGCTTCACACAATCGTGTTGCGTGAATACAATATCATTTCCGACAGCTTGAGATATCTCGTGGAAGTCTTTTTCTGACTGGGAAGCTGTGGCGAGTTTCGTGATGGTCTCATCGAATATCTCTCCTGCCGCATTGCGGGTAAAGGTCAGTGCCACGATGCTGGACGGCGGCACACCCAACAAGAGCAAGCGAATCACACGGATGGTCAACGCGTAGGTTTTTCCGGAACCTGCCGAGGCCCGTATGATGCGGTTGGTAATATCGAGCATAAATTTATTTCCCCTCCTGTGCGATAAACGGGATGCGAAAAACACCCTCCTCCGGCTCTCTGAAACATACTGTCGGATCGCCTCCAAACCAGTCAGCCCAATCGCTCCCCCGTTTACTTCTACGATCGGGGGGCCAGAACAATCCCTCCTCGATCCTCGCTACCACGGCCTGCGCCACCTCCAGCGCTCCGGTCACATCCTTCTCTGAAAAATTCGCCCAGAGTTTCTCCCCTGAATCTGGATGCTGTGGAGGCAAGTAGATATAGCCAACTTCGGGAAGATCATGGCCACGGCTCATCCAGGCCTGCGCATAAAGTGGTAACTGCAAATCCCTCCAAAACCACCACCCTTCCAAGCTATCGCCCGAACGAGCATAGTCTGCACGCGGATCTTTGTGATCCTGCTGGCTACACTTTTTGCGGTGAATGATTGCAGGTTCCTTGGCCTTGCCAGTTTTGTAATCAATGATTCGATAGTGACCGTTTTCGTGCCGGTCTATCCTATCCACTTTAGCTCTCACCTTCCAGTCACCCAATGAGAAATCTAACTCGCACTCCGCGTCTATAATGGCCCAGCCTGTCTCTCGCAAATGCACTTGGATGTTAGCAAATCTCTCCAAGCGACCTCCTAGGTCATGACGCTGTATGTAGGGCGCCAAGGGTATCTTATCACCAAACCGCATGGCCATCTCCCGCTCCAATGCCTTGTGAAGATATTCGGCAATCTGCGCGGCATCTCTGCTATCCCGAACCAACTGATCAGCGGCGAACTGAAAAAGGAGCGAGTGCATCAATGTCCCAACCTCTGGGGGTGTCATCTCAGGTTCTGTTTGATCCAGCGGCGGGGACCACTGGGCGGCATGGCGCAGATAGAAGAGGAAGGGACAGTCCAAGAAATCGCCAAACGCCGTGGCCCGAATCAAGCGACGCGCTAGAGCCGAGTTCACAGCAGGCGACGGGACATCGAGAGCGAGCCCACCTTTCGACACGACACGCCGTCCACGCGGCGAGACTTTGCCAAACAGTTTTTCCACACGCCCTCCAATAACATCATCCGAGCAGGCGCAGAGAAATCTCGACGGTTTGCGGGGGTCGCCTCCCACACCAGATTTCGAAAGCACGACATCCATCCTCCCCTCCTTCTGCCGCTGTGCGATGGAACACTCAAAAAGATAGGCATCCCGGGCCACCCGCATTTCTGGGGTGGACAAGCCCAGTTGCCGCACAACATCTCCGGGCAGTAAGGGGTGGGGCTCTGGAGCCTGTGGCACCACAGCATCGTGCATATCCACTACCACCAGATGCGGTGTGGGATTCCAGCCGATTTCCAGCCACCCCACCACCTCGACACTTCCGGGATTGCCACCCCCTGATATCCTGACTTGTCCCATAGCTCGCACCAAGGCCACCAATACCTGCCTGCTCTCGCTGAACCATGGGAGTGCTTTTTCCGCATCGCGGATCAAGTCAGCAAATGACTCCAACACCGAGAGTTCACGCTCCTGTTCCTCTTGGGTTAAAGGCAGACAGCGATCATACATACCGTTGATCCATACTTCGAGTGCGTGCAGGGCTCCCTCTCCCCTCAACTGATCTCGAAGACCGATCCCATAACGAATCCACGCACGACAGGCAGCAATCTTGATCGAGCTTCCATCTGCCTCCTCTACTAACTCGAGAGCATGCCGCGCATCTTCGATCTTGGATGGCAGATAAACGCGGCGGAACTGGCGCACTTCCTTCTGCACATCCGCCCGCGTGAGACCTGATAACCCGGCCTGATCCAGCACCTCTTGCACCACACCAGATGGGAAAAGAGCCAGTGCTTGTTCGAGGGAAGAAAAACTGCCGTGCTGCAACAATTCCCCCAGCCACTCCAAGCAACACCAGAGCATGGTCTCCCTCGCAGAAAAACCGCCAGCATCGAACACAGGCACCCCGTGTGATGTGAGACCATCCACCAGCACGGGCACCGTCTCAGGATCGCAGCCGGCCACGGCCACCGCCCCGAGAGACTGGTGGGCGTTGCAGAGATTGGCGACGGCTTCAGCCATTTCTTCAATGGAGTAATGGAGGTGAATCCGTTGCTGCGCCTCGGGCACTGCTATCTGGCGCTGCACCCAAGCCTCAGGCAGGGGACGCCCCCAGGCATCAAAAGTAGAATCCAAAGACTGCTCTCCATGGATCAGAACATGCACGGGAATCCGCTGTTCACGGAGCCGCTCCAAGACCCGCACCGCCAACGGAAACGGATCTGGACACGCCACGAGAGCCACTTGCCGCACCCCTTGCGGCAACATGGGGTTGGCGCAGGCCTCTAGCCGAACTGTGTTCGGGTCGAGCAAGCCCGATTCATCCAGCAGATTCAGATAGATTTCTTCCCACTTGGCCAAGGAACACCATCGCTCGAAATCGGGCGACTCCGGGAGCAGACGCATGACATCGGCACACCTCAGCCCAGCTTCTGCCAAACGACTGCAAAGCGAGGTAAAGTCTGAAGCCAGCAAGGAGTAATTGAGCCTCTCTGTCTGGCTTCCCTCTGGCACAAATGGGCTCCACAGTTCCCGCTCCCCACGCTGCAATGCCGACAGCCATGCTAGTTCTACTTGCAAACGGGAGGCTATAGGCAGGGTGTTGCAGGGGCTACACCAACGAACAAATGCCGATGGGGTGCAGACTTTGGGAGCGATAATACCTGATGGACATAACTGCGCCATCTGCCAGCGCAGGGTGCGCCCAGCCTCGGCTGTGGGAACCAACACGACCCAGCCACCCAAATCCAAGAGCCCTCCAGCGTTCTCCCCGCGCTCTAGCAACCACCGAGCCGCCTGAGGGGACACTGGATGTGCCCATGCCAAAAAACACTTCTCTCCTATTACCTGTCGCACGATTGTTCATTTGTATGATTTGATTTGAAATATCAAGCTCATTCTAAACAGGCGCACTGGCTATCAGAAGAACACACACTCTGATATCCGCGCTATTTTACCGAAAAAGTCATAGGGCTGTGACATGGGGGCAGTTGGATGAATGGAATGATTTTGCCCAAGTGCTTGCTCCTGCTTGCCATCATCGCCCTGTTCTTGGCTGGATGCGGTGTCAACAAGAAACCGGATCTGATCGTCCTGCATACCGGGCGCATCCTCGGCAATGTTTACCCCACCTCCCTCAAAGGGCTTGCCCCGCTGCAATACTATCCGCTCCTATCCGGCTACATTCGCAGCGTCCGAGCAGAGGCCGAGGCTTCCGGTGCCCAAGTGCTCTTGGTGGATAGCGGCGACAGCTTGCATGGGAGTTTTGCCTCCGAGGTGACCGGATGTGGCAACACGGTAGATTTCTTTAACTACCTCGGCTACGATGCCGTCGTTCTTGGTAACTTGGATGCCCTAGTATCCCCCGAGCAGGTCGCAGGATTAAAAGCCAAATTACTCGTTCCCTTCGAGCTGACCGACGGAACACCCGCTTTCCCTGGGGCACACTTTTCGGGTGTTTTCAATAAGGGTCATCTGAAGGTGGGTATCATCGCCAATTTCTACGGCGATCTCCCTTGGCAAGAGAGCCCAACCCGCTTCCCCTCCTACTACCAAAACAACCCATCCCTCACCGTGCGCCCAGTCCGGCGACTCGAGCAGCTCGCCTCTGAACTCTCCCACCAAAAGACAGATTACCGCTTGTTGAATTGGTTCAAGTTTGAATCGCCAGAAGAACCACCAGCCTTTGCCCATGCCGCAGCCAAATCTGGTATGGATCTCGTGCTCGCTCACAGGATCTATTCCAGCAAGCTGACCGATGTCTGGGGCACTAAGGAATACCAAGCTTGGCCCGTGCCAGTATCTGAAAACATCCGCCGCGAAAACCGTGGATACACCGTGGCACGCTGCGATCTCCGGCGCGATCAGCAGGGGCATGTCCAAGTGCTCTCCAGCAGGCTGATCGCCCTTTCAAAAGATTCGGCACAACCCGATCCTGATATTACCGCCCTCATGGAAAAATACTCCCAAGCCATCCTATCCGCAGACGCACCTGTTGCCCAGCTATCACAGAACCTCGGCAGAGACGCCATCCAGTCCCTCTACCTCAGAAGTCTAGCTTCACGCAGCAGCGCAGGTTCGGTGGCTGTATATTCCCCGGAAAGCATCCGCAGCGGATGGATGCCTGGCACGCTGACCCGCTCGGCCTTGTTCGAATCTCTCCCTTGGAAAACACCCACAGTCGAAGTTCGCACCGACGCGGCTACCTTTGCGAAAATCATCTCGGGCTCCACCTACACTTGGTATGGTTCCCCTCCCACAGGGGACAAGGAGGTTCGCATAGTCACCTCAGCCTATTTTGGTAAATTGATGCTGCTCCACCACGCCATTCCGCAGGAAAACCTGACCATCCTCGATACCAAGGGTGAGTTCGAACTCTTTGCCTCATGGCTCTCCAAACAGACCTCTGACCTCGCTGAACTCTCTACTGCTATCATGGGCTCCACCAACTTTCACCCTGCCAAACCATGAGCCGCCCAAAAGGTTTTACCAAAGGTGAAATGGTGTTTGTCGCCATCGTTGTCGGCTCGATGCTCGCCATGCTCGCCCCTACCTTGGTCGCCTACAAAAAACGAGATAACCAACTGGCTTCGATGAGAAACTTGCGGCAGTGGGGTATTGCTCTAAATCTTTCACTGGCAGACACGCACAACACCCTACCTTCCACCGGCAGCACTGGTATCCGTGAGCCGGAAGCCTGGTGCAATACCCTGCCTCTTTACCTGTCGCAGAAAAGTTTGTCCGAGCTAGAAAAAAACAAACGCTTGCCCTCCCCCTTGGATAAGACCATCTGGGTGAACCCAGGTTTACCACCCGAGAAATTCACCCTCTTTCCGACCTTCTTTTCCTACGCTATGAACCCATACCTCCGGGGACATGATGGGGGACGCCTGCGTATCACCAAACTCGACAACCCCTCGTCCACGGTCTTCATGGCCGAAGTCGCCTGCGGACGCCCCGCCTTCGAGACAACCGAGATTGTAGCCTGCTATGGCCCCGGTTCCCGCACAGAGAATCCCAGCGCCTCCGCCCATTTCCTCTTCTGCGACGGGCATGTGGAACTCGTCCCTCGCAGCACCTACGACGCCCAACTCGGGGCTCCCTCACTCAAAGCAGATCCCCCGTCCACAGAGTTCTCATTCATCCCCTACAACATGCCTTGATCCCAGTGCGTGCCAGCGCACACCCAATGGGCAACAGCAAAAAGACCTCAATCATCCGAATCATCATCGGAACCTGCGATAGCCGGCAAGGTGCCTTCTTCAGCATATTGGTGTAGCTTGTTGCGCAAAGTCCGGACATTGATGCCAAGCATCTTCGATGCCTCATTGCGGTTACCTCCACTGCGCTCGAGTGCTTTGAGGATCAAGTTTTGTTCCATTTCCGAAACCGTTGGAAATTTATCGGAAGCAGGCATGGGCAATTCCATGGATTTCACTTCCGGCGGTGGACTCAAGAGAAAGTCAGAAAACTCGAGTTCCCGGTCGCCGTCAGAGAGAATAACAGCCCTCTCAGAATAGTTCTGCAACTCGCGGACATTGCCCGGCCACGGATACCGGAGCAACTGTTCCAAACACATTTTGCTCACCTTGGGCACTGCTTTGCCGTGGCGTTTGGCGAATTTTTCTAGAAAATAAAGAAGCAGGAAACCCAAGTCCCCCGGCCTCTCGCGCATAGGCGGAACTTTGATCGGCATGACATTGAGACGGAAAAAAAGATCCCGCCGGAAATCCCCCTTTTCCACGGCCTCCTCCAAGTCGCGGTTGGTGGTGGCGATGATGCGGACATCCACCTTGATACTCCGGGTGCCACCGAGCCGTTCGAATTCCTGTTCCTGCAGAACACGCAGGAGCTTGGCTTGCAGGTTGGTGCTGATCTCGGTGACCTCGTCCAACAGTAAAGTGCCTTGATGCGCTAGCTCGAAACGCCCTTCCCTGCGGCTAAGAGCCCCAGTGAAAGCTCCTTTTTCATGACCGAAAAACTCGCTTTCCAAAAGGTTCTCTGGCACAGCGGCACAGTTGACTTTGATATAGGGTTTGTCCCGGCGGGAGCTGTTCTCAAAAATAGCGCGGGAGATAAGCTCTTTGCCGGTGCCGCTCTCACCTTGGATCAAGACAGTAGCATTCGTCGGCGCCACACGCTTGATGAGATCCTCGACCCGTTTCATTTCCGAGCTACGGAATTTGAAATCGGTGGAAAAGTTTTCACCCTTGAGCTGCTCACGCAAATATTCGTTCTCGCTGCGAAGCCTGCGCTGGTCTTGGAGCTGCGAGAGTGCCATGTCGAATTGCGCGAGAGTAAAGGGCTTGAGCAAGTAGTTGACTGCCCCCATTTTCATTGCTTCGACTGCGGATTCAATAGTCCCGAAGCCAGTCATGATGACGATGTCGGAGCCGGGGTCACTCTTGCGGACGCTCTGCAAAATATCCATGCCACTCCCATCGGGCAAGTGGAGATCCACGAGTAAAAGATCGCCTGGATCCTTCTCCTGCTCGGCCAAACACTGTTGGACATTGGTCACGCCGAGCACGGGAATATCTTGCTTTTGCAAGTGGCCGACCAGCATCCTACGGATCACTGGGTCGTCATCCACCACCACGACTTTTTCAAACTGCATGACTGATATTACAGGAAAGAACGCCGAGTGGCGAGAGAGATTTTCCGCGACTACATCTGGGGCTTACCCGAGGGCGGGAGGTAACGCAGGGCTTCGCTGGATCTGGCCTCAAGACTCTTCTGGCGTTTCTCAAATTCCTGCCGCCAGCGACTCCAGTCCTGCTCATTACTAGCGGCTGTGATGCTGGGCTCAGTCCCTCTCGACAACAGCTCTTCAATCTGGGAGCGCACTTTCCCCCACCCTTTATCGCTGGCATCAGGGGGGATGCCTGCCAACAATTCTTTCAAGAGTGGCCGGTCATTATTAAAAAGGTCCGCCATCATCGTGGTATAGCGCTGCTGCCAATAGACTGTCTTGTCAGCTTCCAAGTTATCCACGCACCAGATGAAAGATTGCATAGCTAGCTGATGATCCTCGACCCGCTTGGAAAGTGCGTAAAGACCTGTGAGCCGCACCCATGCCTCTGTGGCGAAGGGATGCATGGGTGCCACGGCCAGAGCAGTCCGATAATCCTCAATGGATCCTTCCGTATCATGAAGTTGAAAAAGGCAGTCTGCCTGGCGGTATATGGCTGTTTCTACCAGAGCTGCTGCATCAATATTCTGGTCAATAAATCGCCCGTAGAGATCATGGGCGCGCTGCCAATTCAGGAGGGTGTATTCGGTCTCCGCCAACTCCCACATAGCTGCACGGGTCAGACCCATTTTCATACCAAGCTGAATGCCTTCCTCATCTCGTCCAGCCGCCACAGTAGCCTTTGCCAAACTGTAGGTGAGCGTTTTATAGAATGCGTCTCGGGCACGCTCATGCGCCCCCATCTTGCGGTAGGTCTGCCCGAGGATGAACATGATCTTCGGAACATCATGCATTTCCGAAAAGGACTCCAGCCAACTGTTGAGCCAAACCGCAGCCTGCGGGTAGTTACCTTGGTCAATCTCAGCCTTGGCTCGCAGGTAACGCAATTGCGCTAAGGTGCTGCGCGCCGTATCGGATTTACTGGATGCTCCTTGGATAATCTCGATGGCTCTCTGATAGTCCTGCCGCGCGATCAGGCGCTCTACCACACGAACCAAGGTCTCGGCTTCCTCGCTCACAGCCGACACTGTATCCTGCACCTCCAAAGACGCCGGACCAAAGGTGCGCTGGTCTCCAAAAACGGATGCGCTGGCACTGACAAGCAGTAACAGCATCATCCAGCAGTGAGTTTTATGATACATCATCAACACCTATCGCACGGGGGTCGAATAGATAACTCCAGCGGAGCCTTGCGGCTGCGGCTGAGAGCCAGTGAAGGGGTAGCGGACTCCCAAAAATGCATCGTAGAGGTCGGTGTGTGCGTTCGTGCTGGACTCAACATATTTTTTATCAGCCTCTTTGATGATAGCGTCAATGTCCTCCGTGCGCTGCATCCAGTTGACAAAAGGAGAGACCGTTACCTGTGTCTGTTCCAGCGCTTTTCTCTCTGCCTCATGCTCCTGAATAGCATGCCACCCCAAGGGAAGCGTGGTGATGACCACTTGGGAGAGTTCGTTGGTATCCTTGCGAGACATGGGGCGATAGTTGCCCAGCGGTTTTAATTCAGGAGGGAGCGGTGGCAGAGCTGAGGACGGATTTCCCATCGGATTAGGACGAAAATTCCCTGCCATAAAGGGAAGACCCGGCCCAGCCAAAGTTAGTTTTGAGAACTGCGATGACGGCATCGGCGGCGGTTGAGGAGGCACTATCACCTCTGCTTGTGGGGGGATCGGAGGCTGGGGTTCCGTCGTATTATGCGAGGGTTTGTCCACCTGTAGTTCTTTGTCAAGATGTTGTGGCTCTTGAGGTAACATCTTCTCAGAAGCATGGACAGTAATCGCCCGTGGAGGAGAGTCCAAGACAGCTGCTGCTTCCAATGCCTCATCCCCAGCCCATGCTGCTGAGGAGCATAGTGCCACCCATAGACACAGGAACAACCACTTTCGACTTTTTTTTGTCTGTCTCACAACAGAGAAAAAGCAAGTCTCGAGCCAAAGTGGCGGATTACTCAAAAATTCGTCATTGCCGTAGCACGATCGGGGAAGATCTGGAGATCTTTAGTTTCCTCGAAGGCTTTGGCTTGCTGACCGATAGCAGGGGAACCGACGAAGCGGAACTTGATACCGAGTTCGCCGCAAGCCTGTATGACATTGAGAATCAGTTTGATGACCATCATGTCAATCTTGGTAACATCGCTGGCATCGAGCACCATCTTGCTCAGACCCGAATCCACCATCTCTTTGATCTTCGGAGTCAGGTAGTGTCCGATTTCCGTGGCGTTCAAGTCAGTCACCTCGGCAGGCATCTTGACAATCTGAATGTTGTTCTCGACGAAGAAATAGCGCTTGGAGGTATCCAAGTTCATCGCACGGGTCAGGCGGTAGATGAGATCAGCGGGATCCAAAGGTTTGGTCACAATACCATTGAAGCCAATGGACTGGGCTGCACTCTGCTCATCAATAGCCGTCTTCACACTCAATCCAAAGACAGGCACCGATTTGGTTTTGGTGTTGGCCCTCATCATCTGGAAGAAGTTGTAGGCTGCCTTGTCAGGAAGCGAGAGGCTTACCAAGATAACATCGGGCATCTCGCGAGAGCTGAGATCAATCGCCTCGCCAGGCTGTGCTGTGCCGATAACCTTCCAAGGAAGCTTCTGGCCGGCCACAGATTCTTGAACCTGAGAAATAATGGCAGGTTTGTCGTCCACGACCAATATGATCGCGGGATCCTCAATCGTTTTGGCCTTGACTGTGCCAGTGCCTTTGGGCTGGAGATCAATAATACGACCCACACGCTCGACAACGAGCTGCTCGGTGAAGGGTTTGATGATATAGTCACGCACACCAATGCGAGCGACCTTAACCACATTTTCCTTACCGGCCTCAGCCGTGAGCATGATGACAGGGATATCCCGAAGACTGGGGTCTGCCTTGAGCTTGGTGAGCGTCTCGACACCATCCATAACAGGCATGGTGACATCGAGGATCATGACATCAGGCTTCTCGCGGGCAGCAGCAGCTAGCCCTTCGACGCCGTTGCTGGCAAATATGCACTGAACATCGAAGTTTTTGAAAGCCTTGCCTATGATCGTATGAATCATTTTGCTATCATCAACACTGAGAATCTTTGGGGCTGGCATGGGGTTTCTCCGTTAGGGTAGGTATAGGTTATAGGTATTTTACGAGAGAGGGCCTTCGAGCTTGGCAAAACACTCGACACTAAATTCGGCACCACCGCATATTGCAGGAACTGTAAAAACATTCCTGAGTGAAATCTGTGCGTCTTTGGCATTCACAGAAACATCTTGTCCACGCAGGATGGTCGGGATGCTGAGAGCACAGTTGAAACCCTTGTCCGCCATCTTTGACTTCAGGTTGCCCGTGATCATGTTGGTCAGCTCACCGACGACATCGTTCACATCGCTGGCTGCCGGGTTATCGTCGCCTAGAATCTTACCTGCTGCCGCGTTGGCCATCGGCACACTGAAATTGAGGAACACGGTGCCAATCATTTTGCCTGTCAAGCTGATGGAGCCGCTCACGCCTGAAATCAGCACTGGCGGCTCTGCCGTGTCATCTTGGTTCTCATCACATTTAACTTCGATTCCAAGCATGGTGGAAAAAACTTCGCGGACGGCCGCGCGTAAAAAACCTGATACGATATGCATTTTCTGTGCTCCTCTTGCTGTTTAAAGTGTTCGAGGTCCAGTGCGAGGAACTCCTTGCACCTGCCTTGACTAGGGCGTAGAGTGACACCAATTTAAATTTCGTAAAGAAAAGAATGTCTGCCGCTGAAACAATCTTGCCTGCAGCCCCCAAGAAGCCAATCTACGAGCTTCTGGCGCACCCTCGGGCCAAACAAGTCCTCCCCTCTTTGAGATCGGTGGTGCAACAACTCGAAAACATCGCCAGCCAGCACGATGTAGCTGTCCAGGAAATCTCGAAGTTCATCCGCTACGATCAAAGCATGTCGGTGCGCATTATCCGGCTCGCCAATTCTGCCTACTTTGCTCCTGCCACCCCCATCATGGATTTGGATGAAGCGATCATCTATCTCGGCCTGAGTAATGTCCGCACCGTGATCCTCACCACCCAGTGCATTGAGAATACGCTCGGCGTCAGCCATGATATTTTTCCTTGGCAAAAGTTCTGGCTCCACTCCGTTGCTGTAGGTTCTCTCGCGCGCTCCCTCCACCCACTGCTCCGCCCAAGCTGGGCTGAGATTCCTCCCGATGTCCTTTATATCCTCGGCTTGCTCCATGACATCGGCAAACTGGTCATCGCACGGATATCTCCAGAGGATTTCGCCGAGATCGCAGGCACTACTAAAAAACTGGCCTGCCACATGAGCTGGGTGGAGACTGAGATGTTCGGCATTGACCACGCCACCATCGGTTCATGGTATCTCCAACAGCAGGGTATGCCTGACACTTTGTTTGAACCCGTGCGGCTCCACCACGCATGGACACTGGATCCTCTAAACAACCCCTACGCCTGCCTGCTGAGCCTCGCTGATAAACTCGCGCACTCTCAAGGCATCGGCTACAGTGGTAGCACCATGCCAGCCCAATCTGTTTTCGAGTCTGTCGAGTGGACTACGAGCGTCGAATATTACTGGAAACCCCACTTGGATTTGGAGGCGGTCAAGGAGGAGCTAATCGAAGAACTCGAGGCGCTCCCCACCCTGGCCTCTTGTTTCACTGCATGAAATCTGCAACCACCCACAAGCCTGCCCACTGGATCACGGCCACCGGCAACAGTTCTGGACGCCTAGTGGGTCACAACGGTTTAACCCTCCATCCCATCCCCTGCGCTCCTCCCGCTCTACACTCCTGCGGCATCGTATTCGCGCGCTGCCCACAAAATCGCCTGCACGCCCTCCTCTATCATTCACCCGGTGGCGATTTGCCATCTCGATACCTTGTCCCCCAAGGGGGAATCACCCCACTAACCTCTGTCCTCCTGCATGCAGAAATCCAAATGTTCCGCACTCTCAGCAGGGTGATCCCGCATGACTGCAACGGTAAAATCATGGGCATGCAGGGCATCGTAGATGAGTGGCTCTCAGGAGCCACGCTCCCCACCTCTTTCAGCGAAGATGCCGCGCTCTTGAAAAACTCGCTCTCCTCTCTCTCACACACGCTCTCCCCTCTCCAGTGGGCCTTGGCCAAAGAAGCTGGCGATGTGGGCTGCTGCGGCAACGCCGTGGCGAAAGCGGTATCCACAGTCTTGGCACCCAAAATGATTCCTGGCTCCAAATACTCACCGTCACCTGATACCGGGGTCATGGCATTTGTTCCGCCATTTGACATCCTACTCAAAGCGCACACTATTTTGGACGGGTTCAAAACCTGTTTGCCCAGCATCCGCCAGCCGCAAGTCCGCTGCTTCATCCGCGACAATCACTCTTCGTGCTCGCTCGCTCTTTCCTTGTCTTCACCTCACTGCCAGCGATTCCCATGGGCGAGTTTCTGGCAAGAAGGCCTCTTTGCGCCCCAGGTGGCAGCATGGCTTACCTGCCTCTCCGTGTGGGGCGTCTCCGTCATGGCCTCCGCCGAGGAAGTCTCTTTCGAATGCACGTTAGCTCCTTTGCCCTCCGATGGGGAAGCAACACCCGAATCCACCGTTGCCCTGTTAGCGGCCCACATCCTCGGCCAGATACCTCCTCTTTCTCTGCATCAGCTCCACCCAGACCATACAGAAATAGCCCGCTGCTGCCAGCTATCCCCCTTCGATTATTTGGCGGCTCCCACCCTCTGATCCCCATGAATACACCCGTGAACAAGATCCCCGTGCTCGTCATCGAGTCCGGAACAGATACCACAGAGTTTTTTCGCCAGAATCTCGGGGATTTACCTGTCGAACCCATTTTTGCCATCACCACGACAGAAGCCTGTGCCAGACTTGACGAGCGGCCCGATTGCGCTGTCATCCTCTCCGACCACCAGCTCCAAGATAGCTCGGGTCTCGATTTTCTCTCGAGAGCCAGAGCTCAATTCCCAGAAGCCGTCCGTGTGCTCATGGCTCCTCCCTGTGATGGAGCCGTCCCTGACTCTTTTTTGCAGGCACTCGCCTCCGGCACTATTTTTCGCCTTCTTTCCAAACCCTTTTCCCATGAAGAATTCGTCTGCGCCATCCGTGGGGCTCTCGACTACCATGCCCTGCTCCAAGAAAATAGAAGACTCACTCAAAAATCTATCGAATACCGCGAAGAAATCGCCGAGCAATCGAGAACTCTCGCCAACAGACGCTCTGGCCGCACCACCGTCCAAGACACTCTTTCCTCCGCCTGCCAAAACACCGTGCAGCTCTGTTGGTGCATGCTCGAGCGGCTCAATCTCCCCCTCTATAAACACTGCCAACGCGTCGCCCGTCTGGCCGCCGCCCTAGCTCAAGAAATGGGCTGCGATGATCTCACTATCGCACGCGCTGAGACAGCCGGTTCGCTCCACGATCTCGGCCTCCTAGGCAGCAACCCCGCCATCCACACCCTCCAACGCTCCCCCTACGAAGCGGGTAGAGAGGCCGACACCGATGTCCTACTCCACCACCCCGAGGTCTCCACCAACTACCTCCAAGGACTCCTCGACCCGGATACTCTGGATACTATACTCAACCACCACGAATACCTCGACGGCTCCGGCTACCCGCGCGGCTTAGCTCAAGAACTGATCTCCCAAACCACCGCCATCGTCTCCTTGGCCGACTACTACGACGAATATCCCCTGCCCAACGATCAAATTTTACCCCACATCCTTTCCCTATCCGGCACGCTCTTTTCCCCAGATAGTGTGCGTGCGCTCCACCGACTTCTGACCGAGCGTCAGTTCCTGCACACCCAAGAAAAAACTCTCCTCATCCGCGAACTCCGTCCCGGCATGCGCCTCACTGCCTCTGTTTACACCACCTCCGGCATGCTCCTAGTCAAGTCCGGCCAAACCCTCACACCAACCCTCCTCGACAAACTTCTCCAACACGAAGACCAAGGCTCCATCACTCAACTCATCTTTGTCGCCCTACAAAGCATCACCTCTCCCGCCGCCTAACGCCCGCATGGCACACGACCTGCTTCATGCTCAGGCATGTTTTTGAGAGATTGTTTTTTCCGTGCAACACTCAGCCTCGGCTCCACCGCCAAGCACTCCCGCAGACCTCAGCAGACCATTGCAACTGCAATTATTTGCGCAACAACACTCCTCGCCGGCTGCCAGTCCACCCCCGATTTGATTCTCGTAGATCACAAGGAAATCACTGGTTCCTACGATAATGTCTTCGGCAATAATTTCCTGCCCACCTTCAAACTTTCCGAGCCAATCCAGCCCACCCATTTCTTAGTATTACCTGCCACCGGACAGGCGGAAGACACCTACCGCGACTCCTTTCACCGCTTCTTCGCCACAAGCCTTCGCGAGGGCTCCCCTTACCTCGTCACCTCTTGGCACGATGCCGTGACTTCTCTCGGCAGAGCTGTTCCCATCAACCGCACCACAGCCCACGAATCCGCCAAAGCGCTCGGCTGCGATTACATCATCTCGCTCTCGCTCCCCCATCACTCACCCTTCCAACCCCTCTCCCTAGCCACTGACATCCGCATCGAGAGCGTCGCAACAGGAGCCGTGGTGGGCTACGGAGCCAACACCTACGACTCCCAAAGTGTCACTGTCTGCAACTCCGCCCGCCGATTCTACCTATCCACCATGCCTGCCAACCACTCTCCCGACCGCAGCCTACACATCCTGCAAAATGCCGACCTCTTTACCCGATTCGTCGCTACAGACTTGGGAACCCACCTCAAACACACCATCCATCATCCGCCGAAGAAAAAATCACCCGCCTCTCGTCCCTCCTCTGTTCCCAGAGAGAATACGCGATCCGCAAAGCCC
>DYRQ01000032.1:0-2987 GCA_020718645.1 Verrucomicrobium spinosum | reverse complement strand
ACCCGCCTCTCGTCCCTCCTCTGTTCCCAGAGAGAATACGCGATCCGCAAAGCCCCCGCTACGCCGCTGATACGCCGATCATTTCGAGTCGAGCTTGATCTCTCCACGCCAGTGAAGCTCGGGGGGTTCCATGAGATACTCGTTGCAAAGGCGCAGATAAAGTTCTGTCGCTTTGTCTCCCGGCTCAAGGTTCTGGCACTGCGCAAACCCGTTGCTCGCCTGCTCGAAATCCTGCCCGCAAAAACATTGATAAGACGCCTCGTAAACCTGCAGCCATTCTGGAGAGAATCTCAGGTTTTCATCGCCCTTGAGCCCGAGCACTTCATAGGTGCCCACAGGCTGGCTCTTACCCTTGACCACCAACTGCCCGATAGTGCGGCAGTAAGCCGCATCTCCGATCAGTGACAGCACACTGTCGCTAATAATCAGATCCGTGCCGAACTGCTTGGTCACACCCTCCAGCCGCGAGGCCAAATTCACGGCATCCCCAATCGCGGTGAACTCCTTGCGCTGCGGTGCCCCGATGTTGCCTACGCAGACCACCCCGTGGTTGAGTCCCATACCGATTTTCACCGGACGAATGCCGCGCCGTTTCCACCCCTCGTTCAGCCCGGACAAAGCTTTACGCATCTCCACCGCCGCAGCCACCGCCTGCGAGGCGTCCAGCTCTGCACTCGTGGAAATAATATCCCCCCAGAGCGCCATGATCGCATCTCCGATGTATTTGTGCAGTGTCCCGTTTCTCACGGTGATGCAATCCACCATCTTCTCGAAATATTCATTGAGCTGCGCCACCAGCGTCTGCTCATCGCCACCCTCACTGATGGCTGTAAAGTCGCGGATGTCGGAGAAAAAAATAGTCACAGCTTTGCGCGCGCCACCGAGTTGAATATTCTCAGGATCGGACAACAATTTTTCCAACACGCTCGGGGAAACATAGGTGGCAAAAATTTCGCGTATATTCTGGCGCGACTGGCGGTCTTCCACCCACCGCAAAACACCAGCACCCGCATGGACAACTACAAAACCAATCAGCGGCCACGCCAACGGCACCAGCACGCTGCCCGTGAAAAATACCACATGTGCGCCCAACCCATAGAGCGCTGCCAACACACCGGGCACAGCCAAGGACACCAACACCCCCGATTGGCTCAACGCCAGCAATGTCCCCCAAGCCAAGACGAACCAAACCCCTAGGAGCCACGTATGATGCCTCGGCCACTGACCGGGGGTGTAGTCATCAAAAGGCTCAAGCATCGTGAGAAACTCATGGTTCAAGATATTCCCAATCGCATTGACATGCGTGAGCACCAGCGGTGCATTGGACGAGAGTGGACTTGGCCCGAAATCGGAAAGCCCCACCGCCGTCTGCCCAACGAACACGATTTTCCCCTCGAGCGCGGGGTATTCCTCCGGCCATTTTTCTCCTTGGATATGAGTGCGCCCAAGCTGGTGCATCAACTTCGCATAGGAAAAATGCTGAGCATAACGGTCGTCAGCACGGTAGTTGATCAACATGCGCCCGTGCTTGTCTATGGGGATCATCCGTGTCAACTGATCCCGCCCTCGCAACACGAGATACTCCCCGAGTGCCACATGCACATCTCCAGACCCGGCTCCGAGGTGGAACAGGAGCGCCTGCAAAGTCAGCGATGGATAAACTGTCTGCCCCACCCGCATCATGAGCGGCTGGTATCTCCGGATACCGTCTCCCGAAGACGGATCAGAATCCACAAACCCGAACTGGCTGCGCGCACGCAAAGGCTGGATAGGGAACAGCGCCTGATCCGATCCAAATATATTGCTGATATCCCCTTCAATACTGGTAAACGGCTGGGTCAAAGTTTTACCCGCTGCCGGTTCACCCACACCCTCTTCTGCGCGTTTGGCGCCAGTGATCAAATTGGGGAAATCCCGCGCAGCGTCTGCTAGATATTTATCGGACTCCTTGGAACGAGGTTCGGTGAACAGAATATCAAAAGCTACTGCGGCAGGTTTCGAGGCAGCCAGAAGCTGAATCATGTCCCCATGCACTGCGCGATCCCAAGGCCATCCCCCGATGTGTTCCAGCGAATAGTCATCAATACCCACCAGCACAATCTCCCGCACGGGATCTTCCAGAAGCGAAGGAGGCAGCAGTGACTCTAGGCCCAGCCCCTCTAGAAAATCGCGGATCGCCCCTCGGTGCGATACAATCGCCTCGCGCATATCAATGCGACGGTTCACAAGGATGTTTTCGAACGGCTGCAAAAATCCGCTGTATTGGAGCACGCTGAACAGCAGGTAAGCAACGATAGGAGCCACTAAGGTATACACCCGGCGCTGGATCGAAACCGATGACGACATGCCTCGATCCTGCCAAGCCCAAGCAGACCATGCAACAAAGTTGCGCAGGTTGAGTCGGGGAACAGTCTCAGGTCTCCCTATTGCTCCGACCTCTTTTTTTTGTCAGACTACCATTCCGATAAATTATGAAGCTCAAGCAGCACACGATGGGTGCAATTGCTGATTCTGTTCCAATTGCCTAATCCGAAGTTAACCCGGAACCACCTCAACTCCAAATTCAAAAATCTATCCTTCGTGCTCTCCGCTATCTTCGCGGTTGAAAATTGAATATCGAAATTTCCGGGCATGGCTCCGGCGCGTGAGTGGCGGGAATCATTGTTCCCCATCCTGAAAAATCCTGTTCATCCAGCGTGCCGCAGAACGAACCCGTCCTCTGACGGATAACAAAACTATCCCCTTCGCGTCTTGGCGCCTCCGCATGAGACTTTCCCCAAAGCATGCTAGAGCACAATCTGGGTCAAACAGTTCTGGAGAAAAAATGCGGGCGAAACATATGCTGGAGAGGGGACTTGAACCCCTACGCCTTGCGGCACCAGATCCTAAGTCTGGCGCGTCTGCCATTTCGCCACTCCAGCTTGCCCAAGAAGACTACAGTGCCATGCCCCAGACGACAAGCTCAGAGAACAAGAAGAACTCCTACC
>DYRQ01000031.1 GCA_020718645.1 Verrucomicrobium spinosum | reverse complement strand
TGTTGGAGACTTTGGACAAGATGTCAACGCGGGTCTCAACCCCACGGCAGAAGGGTGATTAAGAGCGTGACATCCTGAGGGGAGAGGTAAACTAACTAGCATGAGAATCGCTGTATTTGGTCTTGGCATCATCGGCTCTGTCTGGGCTCAGCAACTACGGGCTGACGGGCATGAGGTGCGGGCGTGGAACAGGACGCCCCGTCCGGATTTCCCGGGTTTTGTGGAAGATGCCGCCGAGGCTGCCACCGGGTGCGATATCGCTGCTATCGTGGTGTCCGACGGCACGGCTGTCTCCGCAGTGCTGGACGCTATCCTGCCGGTGCTTGAGCCGGGAACGATTGTCGCGCAGCATAGCACGATCGGGGTGGAGGAGACGCTCGGTATAGCTGCTCGGGTGGAGGCGGCGGGAGGGCGCTTTCTCGACATGCCTTTTTCTGGGAGTAAAGCAGGTGCAGAAAACAGGCAGTGCAACTTTTATGTCGGTGGGGAGGATGCTGTTTTGGAAGAGGTGCGCCCTACCTACCGCAAGTTGGCCAAGAGTATTATTTCTGTGGGTCGCCACGGGGAGGCGATGTCCTTGAAACTAGCGTTCAATGTGCTGACGGCGGGGTTGGGACAGTCATTGTGCGAGGCGGTGCGTTTGGCGGAAGTGGGGGGGGTGAGCCGCGATCTTTTCTTTCGGGCTTTTGAGACGCATTTTGCCCGGTGTGGTTATACTGATCTCAAGCGGCCTTTGCTGGAGAAAGGGGAATACGGTCCGCAGTTTTCTGTCAAACTCATGCGCAAGGATGTGTTGTTGGCGCAGGGTGAGTCAGAGAAATCCGGGCTCAACCTGCCGTTGGTTGGGCTCCTGGCGGACATCTACCAGGCAGGGGGAAAAGCGGGGCTCGACGAGTGCGATCTCGTCTCGCTGATACGGTTGCTGGAATGATAACCCTGACTCCTGCGCCCAAGTTTTACCAAGCTGTGCAGCGATCTGTGATCGTGGTGGCGGCCGCCGTGTCGTTGCTGTCGTGTGCCGTGCTCTGGCACTATTGGTGGCAGGCGGAGTCTGTGGATTTGCAGGTGGTGGAACAGATGCCGCAAGCTTCTCTCATTTATGATCGGGATGGACGGGTGCTGGAGCATTTTTATGAAGAAAATCGGCTCTTGATTCCGGGGGGGCGCGTGCCGCCTTCTCTGGCTGCGGCTGTCATTGCTTCCGAGGATCAGAATTTTCACCATCACCACGGTGTAGATTGGACTGGGGTGTTCCGGGCAGCCGTGCGCAACATCGTGCCGGGTGGTTCGCTGCAAGGCGGGAGCACCATCACGCAGCAACTGGCACGCAACTCGATCAACCGTCTCGAACGCACCGTGGATCGCAAGTGTCTCGAGATGTTTTTGGCGTGGAGAATCGAACGGCATTTTTCCAAGGAGCAAATACTGTATCACTATTTAAACCGGATCTATTTCGGGCGAGGACTGCATGGAGCCGAGACAGCGGCGCGGGCATTTTTTGGGAGGTCAACCACAGAGATAGACCTGCACGAGGCGGCACTATTGGCCGGGATGATCTCTGCGCCCAATGCCCAGTCACCTTGGTCCAATGCGGAGGCGGCTTTGAAAGCCCGTGCCCGAGCTTTGCGGCGGATGCTGGACTGTGGAGCTATAGGACAAAATGAGTATGAGGCAGCACAGGGCGAACCGCTCGTGTTGCGGGCGATTCCTCCGCTGATCGGGGAGTTTGCTTTGCGGGATATCCGCGTCTCTTTGGCAGGGATAGTAAAACCTGGGGTTCTGATGTCAGGGGGGCTAGAGGTTCGATGCACACTGGATTCCGACATTCAGATGCTCGCGGAGAATGCGGTAAAACAGTTGGGCGGAGAGGGTGTTGCTGCGGTGGTGTTGGACGCGCGAACAGGTGCAGTGCTCGCCTTGGTGGGAGGCTCAGTCTATTCCGAGGATGCCGTGAACTGGGCTACTCGCAAGGCCCCCGCGCCTCCCGCGATCTTAACGCCGTTGTGGTGCGCATCGTTGTTCGCCCGGCAAGGCGTGTCCCCGGCAGCGCGGCTGGGGCCGGTGGTCGCACCTGCGGTGGGCAGACCGTGGCGCATTGCGGATTGGATGTTGCTTGAGGATGGTCAGGCAGAGTCTGTGTTCCGAGAGGCATTGGGGGCAGAGGCGGCGCGATTTTATCTCGAACTCTGTGGCGTGACACTGCCTGTGGAGTGGGGTGGGGAAACGGCAGATATTTCATTACTCCGGATGGCGGGACTTTTTGGTGTGCTTGCCGGGGAAGGCCATAGCCGCGAGCCGTTCATGGTCGAGTCAGTTCGTTCACCGGGACAAGGTTGGATCTACCAGCACAATCCAGTAGAAAAAGCGGTGTTTCCTCGAGAAATCGCCGCTCAGGTCAACCGCCTGTTGCTCAATAAGACAGCAGTATTTTTGAATGGAGGGAGTTCAGCCGGTGATCTCGCGCTACGGGATCGTGTGGCCTTTTACAAGAGCGCGGCAGGTGGGACTAGTCACTGTGCTGTGGCCACCACCAGCCGGTGGGTGGCGGCAGTCTGGCAGACAGAAGCCGCTGAGGAAAGTGGGCGTGTGGCCAAGGTTACTTGGGAATTGGCTCAGGGGGTGGCAAACCATCTGAATCCGGGGTCGTTTGCTGTGCCAGCGTCTTTGACAACGCTATGGCTGGCGTCGGAGTTGCCCGCTCCGATGCAGAGATGGAATGCCGTCAGCCTGATGCCTGGGCAGTTTGAAGATGTGGAGTCTGCACCGGCCATGGCGGTGGAGCCCCCTGCTGTGCCACAGATTCAGAAGCCCCAGAAAAAGAATTTCTGGCAGCGACTTTTTGGCGGGTGAATAGAGAGTGGCGCCTCAGGCCGCTAACTGGTGGGAGGATGGCACTATCTCGCTGAAAAACTTATCAATATCAAAGAGAATGACGGGTGGTTTATCCCCGCGCACAGCAATCTGATTGTGGTCGCCGTGTCCAGTCTCCATGGGTTTGAAATCGGTGGGTTCCATCTTAGCAACTTCACCGACGGAATCTACGGTGATGCCACAGACTCTGTTATGGTCGTGGAGCACTACGGTGAGTTCCTTGTTTTGTGTGGTGATTTGCGCGCGGAGTTTGCTGAAGAGTCCGATGAGTGCAGCAAGTTCCGTGTCGCGGGCTCGGTTGATTAGGAGGATGGCCTCATCCCTTTGACCCCGAGCCGACATGCCGAGCAAGTGGTCAGCAAGGCCATGGATTTTTTTGTGAGGTAAATCAAACTCAGCCAGCGTGGATTGTATATCACGATCTGGGTTGGTGTAGCTGTCATACCATTTGCCGAAAGCGCATTGGTGAGGGTCGCGGGCTTTGGTGAAAGCCTCGCCTGTTTTGAGCGAGTGATCGAGTGCAGCCAGCCAGTTCAGGTGGTCTTGCTCTCTGGCATGCAAGGTAGCAATGAGTTGCCTTTTGGCATCAAGCTCGCTCAAGCCGGTCAATTTCTTTTTGCAATCTACGAGTGGAACCACCTTGCCTCTGAGATTGAAAACACCCCTGTAATAGCTAGGGCTCAGAGGGATAGTGGTGTAGTTTGGACAGAAGATAATTTCTTTTACATGATTTGCTTCAACAGCATGCCAATTTTTATCAATAGCAAATGTTAGGTAGGAGTTCATATTTATCCCAGTGAGTCCGATGAGATAGGCGTCTGATATACGAAATCAAGTATTCAATAAAATTGTGTGAGTTTCGTTTTAGGCTGGTGCCGTTGAGGATTGGGAGTGTGCTGGTTCTATGTGTTCGGTGCTTGCTTGGCAGGTGAAGCGGGGCATGATGTGATTTCACTATGGTTCTCCTCACTGGCGGTAGCGGTTTCGTGGGCAAGCGCGTGCTCGAGCGGTTGCTGGCTACGGGGTATTCGGTGCGGGTTCTTTCGCGTCGCAAACCCAAACTTCCTGCCGATCTCCCTGCTGGGCGTGTCGAGTTTTTCGATGGGGATGTGACTGCTTCTGATTCGGTGGCGCATGCGGCGGCGGGTGCCAGTGCGGTGATTCATCTGGTGGGGATCATCCGTGAAACGGGGACGCAGACTTTTCGGCAAGTGCATGTGGAAGGGACCCGCTCGGTGGTGGCCGCTGCCAAGTTGGCTGGGGTGTCTCGCTTTATCCACATGAGTGCGCTCGGGACGAGGGAATCCGCGCCGTCCACCTACCATCGCAGCAAGTGGGAGGCGGAGCAGATCGTGATGGGGAGCGGGCTGGACTACACGATATTCCGTCCGTCATTGATCTACGGGCGAGGCGATGGGTTTCTGCGATTATTTGGAGCGATGATGCGACCGCCGATGAGTTCATTGATGCTGGGGTGCGTGCCTTGCCCCGGTGGATTTGAGGGGTCTAAATTTCAGCCGGTGGCGGTGGGGGATGCAGCTAAAATATTTGTGCGTGCCCTTTCGGCTGCCGGGTCTATCGGCAAGATTTATGATCTCTGTTGCCCCGAGAAACTCACGATGTGGCAGATGCTCTCGGCCTTGGCTGCGGCAGAGCAAGTCCAACCCACGGTGCTGCGTTGTGGCATGGATACCCTGCCGTTCCAGTTGGCTTGGCATATTCTTTTTTCTGAGAAACCGATATTTTTTAACATGCCGATCTACGCGATGCGGGCAGCCGCTTTTGCCGCTGAAAAAATGGGGGTTCCCGTGCCGTTGAACCGGGACACTGTGCAGATGCTGTCCGAGGGGAGCGAGGGGGATTGCACGCCGGCAACTCGGGATTTTGGAGTGGAGTTCACACCGTTTGCTGAGGGGGTTCACGAACTTTACCAGCGATAAGATTTATGAGGACACCGATGCGTTTACTAGCGAGAGCTGCGCTCACAGTGGTGTGGGGCGCGGCGTTTTGCCTGCCACCGAATTTGATTACGCCACTGCGGGCGGAGAGCACTTATACCGAGAGGGGCAAGACGGATTTCGACACCTTCATGGCGCTGTTGTCGCAGCACGGCACCTGGGAGCAGGTGGCGGGGAAAGGCCGCTTGTATTTCCCCAAGACAGAGGGGGCAGAGGGGTGGGTGCCTTTCACTCGCGGGCGCTGGCTTTCGACCGATTGGGGCTGGCTCTGGGAATCGGCTGAGCCTTTTGCTTTTGCGGTTTACCACTACGGCGTGTGCGTGAAGATCCCCGGCAAAGGTTGGGCTTGGAAGCCGGACGGGCGCTGGGAAGGGGCAATGGTCGAGTGGCGTGTGTCAGGGAGTTACTATGGGTGGCGTCCGAGGCCGGTCAATAAAGTGGGGGAATCGCTGGAAGATTTCCACGAGACAGCCACGCGTGAGGATGAGTGGTTTTTTATCGAGCGCACAAAGATGGGAGGCGAGATCACTGCTGCGGATTTGGAGAAGCCAGAGCGCCATGGCGAACTGCTACCGCGTTCCGATATTTGCACGCATGTCATGAGTATTCCAAACTACCGCGAGTTTACGCGGCCAGGGCCTGATCCCGAAGATATTTCACAGTTCACGGGCCAGTCCATGCTGCGCCGCACCGTGCTGAGCCTTCCGTCGTTTGATGCGCCTCTGCCCGAGAAGCCGGATGCGGGGGGTGTCTATCTCTACCGTCCCTCTTTCCACCAAGACAGCGAGGGCATCCGCAACCGGGTGCGCATCTGGCTCCAGCGCCAAGAGTCGGGTCAGGGAGTGGACACCGAGAAAGTCAAAGAGGCGATGATGGAAGATATCATCAAGAAAACTGCCGAGCGTATCCGGGAAGAAAAAAAGGGCTACTGAGGGGCAGTGCAATCCGTTAAAACTGGTGCGTGACGAACGCGCCCGTTCGTGCCAATCTGCGCGGCTTCATGGCCAAGAAAAAGAAGAACAAGATAGCATTGCCCGAGGGCAAGGGTCCACTCGGATCTGTGGGCTCCCTATTGTCCAGGCATTTTACCGATGTGGCTGAGAGCTTGCCTTACCTCCAGCGGCTCGGTGCGTATGTGCTGCCCTACAAATGGCGGCTGGTGGCAGGCGTCATCCTCGGGTCACTCTACGGAAGCTGGGTGGCGGCGTTGCTGCCCGCCCTGAAAAAGACCTTTGAGTTTTTCGAGGCCAAAAAAATTAATTTTGAATTTCCCGAGCTGGCTGGCATTGCCGTGCTGGTGCCGGTTTACTTTTTGGTGCGCGGTGTCTTGGGCTATTTGAGTTCCTACCTCAACCTCTGGGTGGGTATGCGCGTGGTGCTGGATCTGAAGATTGATCTCTACGACCACCTGCAAAAATTGTCGCTCGACTATTTCTCCAACCAGAAGTCGGGTCGCCTGATATTCCAAGTGTTGCAGCGCACCAAGACGGCGCAGAACGCCTTGACGCGCATCGTTCACGATGTGGTCAGTGCGCCGATGACGATCATCACAGTGATATTACTGATGTCGCGCACGGATCTCTTTTTCACGGCAATCGCGTTGAGTTTTGTCCCGATTAGCATCATCCCTGCGGTGATCCTCGGCTTCTTGGTGCGGGCTAGCGGCAAGAGTGAGGAACATGCCGGGGCAGGCACTGCCAACCTCTTGCAAGAGACCTTGGCAGGCATCCGCACGGTCAAGTCCTACGCCCGGGGCGAAGACGAGTCCAAGCGATTCCAGAAAGAGGCTTACCGCGAATACGGGCACTCGATCCGCAACCGAAAATATCTCGAGATGGTGGGGCCGTGTGTCGAGATTTTGGGTTCGTTCGGGTTCGCTGCCGCGATCATCTACGGGTTGGTGTCCAAGATGCAAATCTCGACGCTGCTCATGTTGGCGGCGGGTCTGTTCATGCTCTACGAGCCGTTCAAGCGCATGAGCAAACTCTATGTCACGCTCCAGCGTATCTCGGTGATGGCAGAGGCGATGATGGGATTGCTGGATGTCAAACCCTCGATCACCAACAAGCCCGACGCTCGGGTGTTGCAGGAAGCCACAGGGCTGATCGAGTTCAAGAATGTCACCTTCACCTATATCGTGAAAGATACCGAACATTTAGATAATCTGGATGCCGCGCCTGTGGAGGTCGAGCGGCGGGTCGCTTTGCGCGATGTCTCCCTGACATTTGAGCCCGGAAAATTCTATGCCTTGGTCGGCCCGAGTGGTGCTGGCAAGAGCACCATCGCTTCGTTGATTCTGCGTTTCTGGGATCCGCAGCAGGGGCAGGTGTTGGTGGATGGCCACGATGTGCGCGATCTGGATTTCAACTCGCTCCGGCGACAGATCGGGTTCGTGCCGCAGGAGGTTTTCCTCTTTCATGATACCATCATGGCGAACATCCTCTACGGGCGTCCCGGTGCCAGCTCCGAGGCAGTGACTACGGCGGCGAAGCGGGCTTACGCCGATGAGTTTATCCAGATGCTCCCGCGCGAGTATGAGACTGTGGTGGGTGACAAAGGATGCCGGTTTTCTGGCGGACAGCAGCAGAGGCTGAGCTTGGCTCGCGCCTTCCTCAAAAACGCTCCGGTTCTCCTGCTCGATGAGGCTACCAGTGCGCTGGATGCGGAGAGTGCCTCGAAAGTGCAGATCGCCATAGACAAGTTTGCCAAGGGTCGCACCGTCATCGCCATCGCGCACCGCCTCTCGACCATCGAACGCGCGGACCAGATTATCGTCATGGAAAAAGGTCGCGTTGCCGGCGTGGGCACCCATCAAGAACTCCTCGCCAATTCGCCTCTCTATCAGCGTCTCTGCGCGCTCCAGTTTGGTGTCGTCAAGGAGGAGGTTTGATATGCCTCTGCGCGGCGCTCTTTTTGACTGGGATGGCGTGGTGGTCAATTCTTCTGCCGCGCACGAGCGGAGCTGGGAACTGATCGCGCACGAACTGGGATTACCCCTGCCCGAGGGTCATTTTAAAAAAGGGTTTGGCATGAAAAACGAGCGGGTGATTCCCGATGTGCTCGGCTGGACACAAGATGCGGTGACTATCGCCAAGTGGTCTTTGCGCAAAGAGGAGATATACCGCGAAGTGATCGAGCGGGATGGCTTGGTGCCACTGCCGGGTCTCGAGAAATTTTTGCAGGCACTCCAATTGGCTGGTATCCCTTGTTGTATCGGTTCCTCCACGCATCGTGCCAACATAGATCAGGGCTTGTCCAAGATCGGCCTAGCCTCCTATTTCCCATCAGTCGTAACGGCGGAGGATGTGAGTCACGGGAAGCCCGACCCAGAAATTTTTCTGAAAGCAGCCGCGCGCACGGGCGCGAGACCGGACGAGTGCGTGGTCTTCGAAGACGCGCATGTCGGTGTCGAGGCCGGGGTGCGTGGGGGCATGAAGGTAGTGGCTCTGACCACGACTCATCCGAGGGAAACTCTGGAAGACGCACACTTGATCGTGTCGGGTTGGGAGACTCTCACCTTGGATCAAGTGCAGTCATTGTTCGACAAGTGATCCAAAAAACGCGTGGGGAACGGGGTCAGTCTGCAAATAGTGACAAATTCAATTCGTATGCTGCGAGCCATGCGGTGCTGAAATGGTGGCACTCTAATCGCTTTTGCTGGAGTGGTGGAGGCTGCTCCAATCTCAGTTAGCGGATGTAGTCCATGAGCGATATGCTCAGGACGCGTGCGCCGGATTGTAAAGCGCCTTGGTAGTGGAGCTGTATTTTTTGCAGGTTGGCGATCGAATCGGTGAGCGAGGCTTCGGTCAGATCGCCGATGCGTTCGGACTGGATCTGGACTTGGTCGCGTAACGAGGATTTGTTGAGCTCCAACCCTTCCATGCGTGCAGCGGAGCGTCCGAGATTTTCCGTTAAGCGCTCCATGCCTAGCTTGACCGCTTTCATGGCGTTGCCGTCCTGTTCGATGGGTATGCCATTATCGAGCGAGTTGCGCAGGGCTGTAACGGCTGTAAAAATATCACTGTCCACATCGGGGTTATTGGGATCCATCGAGGCAGCAGGGTTGCTGACCAAGAGACCGGTGTAGCCGGGCGCACCCGCAGCGGCGGGTCGCCCTGACACGAAGGAGGTGTCAATGAACGCAACCCTGGAGACTTGGGCTTGTGAAATATTGGAGTTGGTGGAGGGGTTGTAGTTGTAGGTGGGTGGGTCGCCCGCAGTGATCGTGACGGGCTGCTGATTGGCGGTGCCGCCGAAAAGGTAGTCACCGTTCATGGTGTTATTGACGGTAGATGCCAGTTGGTTGAGCAGGTTACTCATCTCGACACCGATAGCTTTGAGCTGGTCGGCAGAGTAAATATTGGTGGCGCGCATGCCTAACTCATAGGCGCGGTTGGCGGAAGTCATCAGGTCTTTGATGGACTGGTGGTTGTAATCACTGTGGGTGAGCGCCTCGGAGTTGGTGTTGAGGTAGGCGTTGTTTTGCTGGCGCGCTTCGGTAGTCTGCTGGGCGAACTGGAAATGCACCGGATCTTGGGAAGAACGGTAGAGTTTGAGTCCAGTGGCGATCTCTTTCTGGAATTGGAGTTGGCGCTCCTGCAAGTCGTAGAGCTGGGACTTGAAGGTTTCTGGGAACAGGTTGCTAGTGACTCTCATGGTCTGGTCTCCGTGGCGGCATTGGGGCTCTCAATGGGCTGGTATATCATGGTCATCGTTTCATGTTCAGAACCGTTTCCATCATGCCATCAACGATGGAAACAAATCGGGCAGATGCCTCGTAGGCGCGCTGAAAAAGAATCATATTGGACATCTCTTCGTCCATCGAGATGCCAGAGACGGCCTCGCGCTGCTGGAGGAGTTGAGCGGCGATCAGTTTTTGTCCCTCGTGATCGCGTTCGGCCTGTTCCATGGCGACGCCGAGCTTGGAGACAATGCTTCTGTGATAAGAATTGATGTTACTGTCGTTGCGCAGATCTGCGAGTTTGTAAGCATTGGAGCCATCGAGTGGATTGGCCCCTGCCAGTGTGGCATCAGCGGCGGCGATGAGGTCGCTGTCAGCGATGTAGCTGGAGTGAACTGTAAGGCCGAGAGCCTCGGGTTGAGCAGGGTCAGTGTCGAAAAAGTTGTTAGCTGGGAGGTTGCCGTTCATATCGCGTCCCAGATTGTGTTGGGTATTGATGACGGTGCGGATGTTGAGGGCGAGTTGGTTGAGTTGTCCCAAGAAAGTATCTGGGTCGGTTCCCGTGCCTGCACCGATGAGATCATTGGCCGAGTAAACATAGGCGCCCAAAGTCCCTTCGCTTGGCTGCGAATCTGAGAGGACTGAAGCGACACCGATGTTAGGGGTGGCGCGGATGAGCAGGCTGTTGTTAGTAGCGGTATTGTAGGTGGCATCTACACTGAGCGCATGCGTGATGTCAGTAGCGTTACCCTCACCGCCGCCGAAAACACCCGAGACCAGCTTGATAGCCGTATTATCGGCCATGGAGATGTCGAGCATCTTGTCATTGCTTGAGTGATAGGCGACTTGGATATTGACGATATTGGAGAGCTGTTCGACCAGTTCTTGCCGGCGGTCTCGCAGGTCGTTGGCGGGTTTGGTCGTGACGACTTCGATACGGGCAATCTCCTCGTTGAGGGAGGCGATTTGCGAGGAGAGGGAGTTGATTTCGCGGGTCGTGGCCGCGGCCTCCTCGAACATGCCTTCGCGCAGATCCACAGTGCGTTGGTAGATGTCGGCCAGATCGTCGGCAACATTACTGGCACGGGTGATGACTTGCTCTCGCAGGACAGTCGATGTTGGCTCGGTAGCGAGTGCCTGCCATGCGTCGAACATTTGGTTGAGGGAGTTTTGGAATCCGGTGAGGGAATCGCTCCCAGTAACAGCTTCGCTCTCGGTCGTGGTGAAATTTTCCCCGAGGGTATCTTCGACGAGGCTGCTCATGTCGTAGCGAGTTTCGTAGTAGCCCGAGAGAGATTCTTGGCGGATAACTTGTTTATCCAAAAGTTCGCTGCGCACGCTCTGGATGCTTTCGGCGTAAGAGCCTAAGCCTTGGGAGCCGGAACTCACCATCTGGACGGTAATATCTTGAAGGATGTTGACGCGTTGTCGGGCGGCGTTGGGGGTGTTGACATTGGCCAAGTTGTGACCTGACACCTCGATAGCGACACGCTGGGTGGTGAGCGATCTCGCCCCCATCAATAACGATGCTGTAAGCCCAATCCCTGGCATGGTGAGTCCTTCCTAGAGCTGCATGTTCAGCAGCATACCGCTGGCCCCAAAGGAGGGCGTAGGTTTGTTGCCGTTATTTTTGTAAACTGGCGGGGCGACATTGAGCCCCATGACCTCGCGGAATATCTCTTGGAGAAAGTGTAGGCTGTTATCGAGGAGCAGGTGGTTCTGGTAGGCGATATCTTGGAGCTGGCGCAGTTTAGTTGCTAGGCGGCTGCCTGCCGGAATTTTCTGGCGCTTGGCCACTGGCCCGCTGTAGCCGTAGCGAACTTGGAGGCTCTCGAGCTGTTGGGAGAGCTTGTCAATTTTCTCGCAGGCCGCCGGCAGTTTATCTGCTTGGCGGTTGATGATGAGTTCCTGCTCTTCCTTCTGGGCGGCAATCAGGGCGTCCACGGCAAGCTCAAGCTCATCGGTGGCGGCAACTGGCTGTTTCGAAACGGGATTCATAGTAAATATTCTGCTTATGGGTTAGTAGCAAGCGGTGTGCCGACTTGGGTTGCGCTGCATGTTTTTGTTTCGGTAAAGGTGTTTTCTGCTGGGGGAGGGGAGGGCAGTTGGGCAGCCATGTCCCGATAAATCATTTTAGCGAGGCCAAGGGCGCCTTGGTTGGCCATATTGGTCGAAAGTGTCTCGGAGTAGAGTTGGCCGAAGATCTCGCCTTGGGCTCCTTCGGTCGAAGTGCCAGGGAGTTTTTTTCCGATCTCAGCAAAAAGTTGCGAGGCAAAAATGGCTTCAAGCTGCTTGGCCGCCTGCATGAGTTTCTTTTGTTCACCATTCGGATTGGCCACACCGAAAATGACGGGGTCCATGTCCATATCTCCAGCGGCTTGCGTAGGGGCTTGGAGCAGGGTCATGGGCGGGAGCTGGGCAGAGGAGGAGATGGTCATGGTAAGTTCTCGTTGCAGGTTATTGCATCACCAGTTCGGCTTGGAGTGCGCCGGCTTGTTTCATGAGCTGGAAGATGGACATCATATCGCGGGGAGAGACGCCGAGGGCGTTGAAGGCTGTGGCTACTTCCTGCACGGTGGACATATCTTCGAAGACCATCAGCGAGCTTTTTTCTTCCTGCACATTCAAGGTGGTATCAGTGGTCACTACGGTCTGTGCACCGGGGTTGACTACCGCGTTGCCGCCTGCGCCACCAGCGACACCCACGCCGGGGATGCCAGCTTGCACGGTGCGCATTTTGATGGTGAATCCTGCCGGGGGATCCACATCTACTGGGAGCTGCACTTCACTGCCGTGGCCGTCTTCGTAAACGATGTTGTTGCCAATCATGACCGGCTCTTCCTGTTCGCCCAGAGCCACGCCCGAGGCTGCTGCCGCATTGCCACCGGAGCCGGCGCGGACACTGCCGACATTGCCGGTGAAAGGGTTGGGCTGGGAGACATTCTGTTTGTTCACGATGGAGACTGTCAGGTTGCCGTGGGCGACGGCGACGCTGTCTATCCGGATTTTGCTGTTGGCTACGATGGTGCCAGTTTTTTCATTGATGATAATTTTGCCGACTGAGTCAGGGCGGAAGATTACATTTTCCACGCGGGCCACAAACTCCATGGCGCGGGTGTCATCCTGCGAGTCGGGTGGCACGAATACATTGACGGTGCTCGAGCTAGCCGCGTGGGCTATGGGGCCGAACTTCTCATTGATGGCTCCCGCCATGCGAACGGCGGAGGTGAAGTCTGGCTCGCGCAGGGATATTTCCAGCATGCCGCTGCCGAAGAGATTGGTGGGAATCTCGCGCTCCACGATAGCTCCATCAGGGATGCGGCCCACGGTGGGGTGATTTTTTTGCATGCTGGCACCTGAGTTGCCCGCGGAGAATCCGCCGATGGCCAGCGACCCTTGCGCTACTGCATAGACTTGGCCGTCGGCACCATAGAGTGGGGTTTGGAGGAGGGTGCCGCCCTGGAGCGTCTTGGCATCGGCTAGTGAGGAGACTTGCACATCCAGTTTGTTGCCACCCCTGGCGAAGGCGGGTATCTCGGTGGTGACGGAAACGAAGGCGACATTCTTGGCCTTGATATCGGAGGAGCGGACATTGATACCGAAGCGGCGGAGCATGTTGGATACTGTCTGCTGGGTGGCGTCGGGATCCGAGTCACCCGTGCCGTTGAGACCGACCACGATGCCAATGCCGGTGAGTTGGTTTTTCCGGTTGCCAACGACGGTGGCGACTTCCTTGACGCGGGACTGTGCTAGCGCAGGTAAGGGGAAGAGGCCGAGCAGGAGCGCAGTGTAGAGGGTGCGCGCAAGCATCGCAGGGTTAAAATGGGCTAAGGAATTCATAGAGTGTTGTCAGCCATCCTTTGTGCTGTTCGCGGCTCAACGGGCCATTGCCCTCCTGCTTGATTTGCAGGTCGGCGACCTTGGTCGAGGCCACGCTGTTGCTGGAGTTGAGATCTTCCAGACGCACGAGGCCGGTGAGGATGAGAGTGCCTTTTTCTTTTGAGGCTTCCATGGTGCGGCGGGCTTCGACGCGGAGGACGCCATTGGGCATTACCTCGACCACGCGGGATTGGATGGTGGTGGTGAAAGATTCGCTATTCTGGATTTTGCCGCCGCCGGCGTAGGAGCGGGCATTGTTCCAAGCCATCTGGGGGGCGCTGCTACCTCGGTAGGGGAAGTTCCATCCGTCCACGATCACAGGGCGGTTGGTGACCACATCCACAAAGTTGGTCACGCCGCCGCTGACCACGGGCACCTTGGCCATGTAAAGCTCGGTGCTGGCCGTGTCTGCGGAGTAGGGATACATCATCGAAGTGAGGGTATCGTCCACGGAACTAGTTTTGCTGGTGTCGGTCTGGAGCGACTTCTGCACAGCCGAAGAGATGGAGACGCTGATCGTGACCAGATCCCCCACCTGCGAGGCGAGGCGGTCGGAATACATCGAGCCATTGGCGCGGAAGTAACTCGCTGGCTTGTTGCTCCAGAGAGAGCCGGTCTGACCTTTGGCCATGGCCGCTAGGCCGAGCACGACGACGATGGAAAAGAGGATGGTTTTATTGAACATATTCTGCCCTCTGGTCGTCCACGACGCGGGCGAGGAAACGCTTGCGTGTGGCGGGGTTGACTGCCTGGATAAGTTGGCCCTTGGCACCGTCTTGGACGGCGACAGCCTCGACGATCACCTCGACACCACCGCGGTTGTAATGGATGCGCAGGGGGGTGCCTTTTTTCACGAGATCGCGGGATTTGAGATCTGATTTCAAGAGGATGCTGCCGGTGCGGAGCGAGCGACCGGCGATGGCGTCGCGGGGGTATTCGCTATCCAGCAAGAGTGCTTGGCGGCGTTGCAGGGTGTTCATGGAAATTTGTTTGAGGGTATCGTGGGTGATCATCTCACCGAGCGCGATGTCGCGGGTGGTCTGCCAGACGCTCTGCATCCAAGACCAGCGGAATCGCAGGGCTTTGACCGAGGCGGTTTCTCCCATGGACGAGATGCGCAGGGTGGCCGTGGCCCACGCGTTGTTCAGGGCGGTGGGCGAGAGGGTGAGTTCCATCTGGTAATCTCCTTCAGGCACGAGGACGGTGTCTTGGCTGGAGGCTTCCTCGACATGCACTTGACCGATGCCTGAAGTGGCTTCGCGGAGCTGTTTTTCCAGCGCCTGCACCAAGTCGGGTTGGGTCAGGGTGCGGGCGGGGCGTTTGACGACGCAGCGGTCGGCTCCTTGCCAATCAATCTTGGTCGAGGGGAGCTTGGATACCAGCGCCGATTGGATCGAAGTGCGATCCCAGGTCCGTTCGGTTCCTAGGACTGGGCTGGCACCGAGTTCGGAAGTGATCAGGTCGGACGGGGCGTCGCCCATGATTTCAGCCACATCGCCTAGCACGGTGTTGTTGCCTGTGACGGAGCAGGAGGCTTTCAGCGAGAGCGTCAAGGCCTGCGCTGGCCCACAGAGAGCGAGGGTGGCTGCGAGGCAGAGGCAGAGGCGTGTGGAAAATTTCACGGCGGGGTTATCTCCGGATGTTGTTGGCGAGACCCATCATCTCGTCGGAGGCTTGGATGGATTTCGAGTTCACTTCGTAGGCGCGCTGGGCTTGGATCAGGCGCACCATCTCCTCCACCACACGAACATTCGAGGTTTCGACGAAGCCTTGGGAAATGGTGCCCATGCTGTTCTGTCCTGGGGTAAGGCCGATTTCGGGTGCGCCAGAGGCAGCGGTTTCACGGAAAAGATTTTCGCCCATCTGCTCGAGGCCTTGGGGGTTGGGGATGTTGACGAGCTGGATGGGAGCGAGTTGCTGGAGGTCGTTGTTGACGATCTGGGATACAGAACCATCGCGCCCGATGGTGATCAGAGAGCGCTGTGGGTCGAAGGTATCGGTGCCATCCACCCGGTAGCCTTGGCTGCTGACGAGTTGACCTTGGTCGTTCACATGGAAGCCGCCATCGCGGGTGTAACCAAACGATCCGTCCGGCATCTGGATGCGGAAAAAGCCTTTGCCTTGGATAGCTACATCGGTTTCAGCACCAGTGTTTTGTAGGTTGCCTTGGTCGAAAGATTTTGTCGTGGCCACCTCGCGCACGCCGTAGCCGATCTGGATGCCCGAGGCAGTGATGGAACCATCGGCCAGAGGTGCGCCGGGAGGTTTTTCGGTGGAATACATGACATCCTCAAACTGCACGGAGGAGCGTTTGAAACTGGCGGTGTTCACATTCGCCAAGTTATTCGAGATAACATCAATATTTGTTTGCTGGGCGAACATGCCGCTCGCCGATGACCACAGTGCTCTGACCATATTATTTATCCTTTCAAATCGTGTTATTTAATCTCAGCCCTGCCCGCGTGCCGCAGCGATGAGTTTGCCCGTGGACTCGTCTTGGGAAGCGATGGCTTTCTGGTTGGACTCGTAGGCGCGAACGGCTTGGATCATATTGACCATCTGGGAAACCACATTGGAGTTGCTGCCCTCGAGGTAGCCTTGCACGACTTTGTCGGACGGGGCACGACCGGCGATCTCACTGCCGTCGGTGGCAGAAAACCGGCTTGGTCCAGACTCGGTCAATGACGCTGTCGGATCTGAAAAATAGGCTAATCCGATGCGGCCCACCTCATTTTCCCCCTCAAAAACTCGTCCGTCGGGGTGGATAGTTACCTTGTCGGCACTCTGCACTTGTAGGGCACCGCCGTTTTCCATGAGGAGTTGCGCTCCGTCCGAGGTGGTTACAGTTCCATCGAGCTGGCGGGAAAAGGAGCCGTTGCGGGTGTAGCCGACCGATCCATCCGAGGCTTTGACTTTGAAGAAAGATTTTCCCTCGATGGCAAGATTGAGCGTGTCACCGGTGGACATCATGGGGCCTTGGCTGAAGTCCAGGGCACTCTTCATATACACGGGGATGTTCATCGCCGTGACCTTGGGCATGCGAGATTCGCGCATAGCCATATCGGTCAGCTTAGTCGTATCTACCTCAAAGGCAGCGACTCGCTGGCGATGTCCCGAGATGCTTTGACGCGCCAAGTTCGTGGAAATATTTTCCTGCGCAGCCAAATTCGCCAGCATTCCTGAAGCAGCCTGGTAAAGCCCAATATGCATATATAGGCCAACTACTGCAATCTTTGTGCCAGTGTGGATTTATTCGTTCTTTACTCTGTGGATGAGTAACTTGTGATTCTCTGTATCAGTCCATCTCGGTTGGGGTAGGAAAAATTTTCACTACTACGATTTAGCGAACTAGCGCAGGGTCCACCAAAGATCGCTGGTTTAGGAGGAGTGCGGTTTTTTGGGGGGCAGGACCGGGGCGCCGAAGAGGAGGCGCAGACTGTTGAGCACCACAATGAGTGTGCTGCCTTCGTGTCCGATAACGCCGTAGGTGAGCGGGAGTTTGGCACCGAGTGCTGTGCAGACCAGCAGCACGATGACGCCCAGCGAAATAGCGAGGTTTTGGCGGATGATGGCGCGGGCTCGTTTGCTGAGTGTGTAAGCATACTGGAAATTTTCCAACCTGTCCTGCATCAGCACGACATCCGCAATCTCGAGGGCGGCATCCGAGCCTCTGAGACCCATGGCTACGCCTACATGGGAGGCTGCCAAGCTAGGGGCATCGTTCACGCCGTCCCCGACCATCGCCACTTTTTCTCCATGCCGTGTCCAGCTTTGGATGGCAGCAACTTTATCCTCCGGGTGCAGCGAGTGGCGGAAATCCCTGAGGCCGACCCTGTGCGCCACCCACTCGGCGGAAGCTTGGCGGTCACCGGTGAGCATGGTGGTGGCCAGCGAGTGTCTTTCCAGCGTGCGCAAGAGGGTGGCACTGCTCTCACGGATCTCGTCGCGGAGGAGAAAACGGGCGCGGTGTTCACCTGATTGGAGTATGGTCTCGGTGACGCCGGGTTCAGGGAGAGGCCACTGGTGGACTGTATCACCCTCTGGCCAGAGAGAGCGTCTGCCCAGTTTGATCGGTCTGCCGTCCACTTCTCCTTCGACGCCCTGGCCTGTGATCGAGCGGAAACCTTGAACAGGGGTGGGCGGGAGCTGGTGCTGTAGTGCCTCGCGCACGATGGCGCGGGAAACAGGGTGTGTGGAGTTATGAGCGAGGGACAAGGCGGCACCGAGGGCGTCAGAGGAGGCGAAGCCTTGGGTGCATTCTACTTGCTCAACTTGCAAGTGTCCTGTGGTGATCGTGCCGGTCTTGTCGAAGGCGACGCGGTGGATTTCTGCAAGTTTCTCGATAGCTGCCCCGCCGCGGAAGAGGACGCCGCGCTTGGCTCCTGCGGCGATGCCCGCCAAAATGGCGGAAGGGATCGAGAGCACCAGTGCGCAGGGAGAGGCCACGACGAGCAGAGTCATGGCGCGATAGAATGCTGAGGATTGACCCTCAGGAGTGATGAATGGAGGCACGCCAAAACCGAGCCACCAGACGAGGAACATCACAAAAGTCATCCCGAGAATACCGTAAGTGTAGCCCGTGCCAAATTTATCCGTGAACCGCTGGGAGGGAGCCTTGCTTTCCTGCGCATTTTTGATGAGTCGGATGATTTTACTCAGGGAGCTTTCCGAGGCAGGGCGGACGACGCGGCAGTCCACTTTACCCCAGAGGTTCATCGTGCCGCCGAGCACGGTGTCACCGGCTTTTTTCTCAACAGCCACGGATTCGCCAGTCAGGTTGGACTCGTCGGCAGCGGTGGTGCCCGAGATGACTTCTGCATCCACGGGGAACTGGTCGCCGGGGCGCACCCGGATGATCTGCCCTCGCCCGAGCGACTCCACGAGCCGTGTTTGTTCGGCACCCGAGGGGGTCAGGCAGGTGGCTGTTTTTGGGGCTTCTTTGAAAAGAGCGCCAATCTCGTTGCGGGTGCGTTCCATCGCCAGCTCCTCGAGAGCGCCGCTCAGGGCAAAGAGGAAAAGGAGGATGGCGCCCTCCCACCAATGTCCGACAAACGCGGCTCCTGCAGCAACGCAGAGCATCAGGAAATGGACATCGAGTGTCTTTTTCCTCAGCAGATGCCAGACATCTTGGGCAGGGAACCAACCACCAGCTACATAGGCGACAAGATACGAGACTATAGACCAAGTTTTCCAAGGGTCTTGGGAACGCTCGAGCCAGAGGCCGAGCCCAGTGAAGAGACCGCACACAACAGCGGCAGCTAGGCCGAGCCGCCAATCTTCTTCCTCGTGGTCGCCATCGGCATGCGAGGTGAATTGTCGGGGCTGCACCTTCCACTGGAACTGGCTCCACTGAAGAAAACGGGAGGCGGTCGAACAGGATTCGCGCTCGAGCAAGACACCCGCATCCGGCATAGCCAACAGCCGCACCCCAGAGGGCATGGGTCTCGAGACACCCGATTCACAAACCTGACAGGAGACATGCCACTGGTCTTGGACGCAGTCAGGGGTAGAGGGGCGGTGTTTGGCGACGATCTGTTCGAGGAGTGCGCGGGTGCCAGACTCGTCTCCTCCAGATTGAAAGGCAAAGGAGACTTTCTTTTTCTCGGCATCCAGCCAGACAGCACGGAGACCGGGTGTGGTGGCGATGCACTCAGCCAGTTCGTGAACTATGCAGTTGCCGATGCTATTCATGATCCTGATCTATTTTCGCCATGGTGTTCAAAGAATGGGTCAAAATTATCTCGAGAGGCAATGATAAACGCACAGTGATCCCGCCACTTGCAGGTGGCTCGAGGGATAGTTGGCTCCACTGCGGCGCACTTCATCGAGTATGAGGCTCTTGTCCGCTCCAGCCAATAGGAAGCAAGTGTGGCGCGCCAGCGAGAGGCAGGGGTAGGTCAGCGTTAGACGGCAGGTGGCAAGCTGGGGCACTTCGTTCTCCGTAGCCCAGCGATCGCGGATGGTGAGTGCTCGCGTGCCAGGGAAGAGCGAGGCGGTATGCCCGTCTGTTCCGATGCCCAACAGTGAGAGATCGAGAACAGGAGGAGTCCCTGCGACAGCACAGAGTTGGCTGGAATAATCCACGGCAGCTTCTGCGGGAGGCAGGTCAGTGTTCCACGGTCTCAGACACTCTGTGGCAGCACATCCTGCGAAGGCTTCGCGAGCCATCCGCGCATTGCTTTCGGGATGGTCACAGGGCACAGTTCGCTCGTCTCCCAATAACAAAACTGTGTTGTCCCAGCTCCGGGTGGGATCACAAGCCAAGTGCCTGTAGAAAATCCCTGGAGTGCTGCCTCCCGAGAGAGCTACGATAAACTGCCCCCTAGCAGCCATGGCTTCGTCGCGGAGGTGATCCCACTCTGTGGCGAGGGTGGATAGCCACTCCTCGCGAGTAGCCGAGATCGTGATGGGTGTTGTGGCTAGGGAGTTCAAGAGATCAAACTTGCCCAAAACGGGGATCCTCAGCCAACCAGCGACAGCCATGGCGTTTCAGAAGCTCTGCGGAAGCCCGAGGCCCCCAACTGCCGAGGGAATAACTGTGCATTGGCAGCATACTCCACTGTTTCTGTATGGAATCTACGATCCGCCACGCCTCGCGCACTTCGTCGTCGCGAGTGAAAAGGGTAGAGTCTTGGAGCAACGCATCATGCAGAAGTCGCTCGTAGGCTTCGGGCGAATAGGAGCCAAACTCTGACTTGTAGGCGAAGTCCATATCCACGGGTTGTAACACCGCACGGCCTGGAGTTTTCGCATTGAACCGGACATGCACCCCTTCGTTAGGTTGCAGTCGGATAGCGATGTAGTTGCGGGCCAAGTGCTGGCCGCATTTGGCTTGGAAGAGCACACTGGGAGGGCGGCGAAACACAATCGTGATTTCGCTGGATCGGCGAGCCATGCCTTTGCCGGTGCGCAGGTAAAATGGGACACCCGACCAGCGCCAGTTTTCTATGTGCAACTCGGCGGCTATGAAGGTCTCCGTCTTGGAATCGGCTGCCACTTTTGGCTTGGTGGTGTAGCCCTCGTATTGCGCCCTCACGATCCTATCTGAGAGCGAGGTGGTATCGAAGGATGGTATCGAGCGGAGCACCTTCACTTTTTCGTCTCTCAGAGACTCGGCATCGAGCGAGGCTGGCGGTTCCATCGCGGTCAGCGTCAGGAGCTGCATCATGTGGTTTTGCACCATATCCCGCAGAGCCCCCGACTGATCGTAGTAGCCGCCACGGGTGCCGACGCCTTCTGCTTCGGACACGGTGATCTGCACATTGTCAATGTATCGGCGGTTCCACATGGGCTCGAAAATCGAGTTAGCGAAGCGCAGGTAGAGCAGGTTCTGGACTGTTTCTTTGCCTAGGTAATGATCAATACGGTAGAGTGCCCGTTCTGCCACCGAAGATTGGAGTGACGCGTTCAGCTTGGCCGCGCTGGCGGCGTCTGTGCCAAAAGGTTTTTCCACCACGAGCTGCTGGAGGTCGGCATCGGGCAGGAGCCCGGCCTCTTTCAGATTGGCTGCCACTACGCTGAAAAATTCTGGCGCTGTGGCCAAGTAGAAGAGGTAGCGCCCGCCGATCTGTTCGTGGTTTGGCAACTCCTGCAAGCGGACACTCAGGCGGCGGTAAGCTTCGGTGTCTGGAAACTCGCCAACATGGTAATGCAAGTGCTGGGCGAAGTCTTGCCACTCGGATCCTTCCACGGAAGAAAATCTTGAAAACTGGGCTGAGCCTTCCTTCATTTCCCTGCGGAATTCGTCATCGGTTTTTTCGCGCCTTGCAAACCCGACGATCTGGAACACCTCTGGTAGCCTGCCCTCGCGGTGCAGGTTGAAAAGTGCGGGCACCAACTTGCGGGCGGTCAGATCGCCCGAGGCGCCAAATATCACCAGAGTGAAAGGGGCGGGGCAGCGTGCTGCCCCATCAATCACACAAGTCTCGTGCTGCGGTGTGTAGTCCATGACCTCTACCCTAACGCAAGAAATCCGTTTGTCATGTGCTGGCTCAAGTCAGTTTTGGGTTGTCGCAGGGCGGTCTTGCCTCTATGACCGTCGCCGTGATTGAGCTGATTGATTTTATTTTGCACGCGGAAAAGCATCTGGTGGATTTTATCCAGAACTACGGCGCGTGGGTTTACGGGTTCCTGTTCCTGATCGTCTTTTGTGAGACAGGACTAGTGGTGACGCCATTTCTGCCTGGCGACTCACTGCTCTTTGCCGTCGGCGCTCTGGCTGCCCAAGGCATGATGCAAGTAGAGGTAGTGGGCCCATTGCTATTCGTGGCTGGCGTGCTCGGTGATAGCGTGAATTATGCTATAGGAAAATGGATTGGCCCAAAAGTTTTTCACTACGACAACAACCCGTTTTTCAAAAAAGAATACCTCATGAAAGCGCATGCCTTTTACGAGAAATACGGTGGACGGGCGATCATCTTGGCTCGCTTTGTGCCCATCGTTCGCACCTTCGCGCCCTTCGTGGCCGGCGTGGGCACCATGAACTACGCCAAGTTTATTGCCTATAACATCACGGGGGCTGCCCTCTGGGTCGGCCTGTTTGTCGGCGGCGGTTTTCTATTTGGTAACCTGCCATTCGTGCGTCAGAACATGAAAATTGTCATCCTCGGTATTATCGTGGTGTCCGTGCTTCCTATCGTGTGGGAGTTTTTCCAAGCGTGGCGGGAGAAGCGCGCTGGACACCAGCAGGAGTCTGCCTGACCCACACCTGTTTTTCTGCCGGTTTCGCCCGTGCTATGCAGGGTCTGGACATTCGTCGCACGCTCTCTTTGGCACTGCCGATCATGGCTGGTCAGGTGGGGCAGATGGTCATTGCTTTGACCGATACGGTCATGGTCGGGCGGCTGGGCACAGTGGAGCTGGCCGCAGCTTCTTTTGCCAACAGCGTCACTTCCATATTTCTACTCTTTGGTGTGGGTTTGGTCTCGGCAGTCTCTGTGCGAGCCTCGAGAGCGCACGGGGCGGGGGACCGCGAGGAGTCGGGACAAATTCTGCGGCACGGACTCGTGCTCAGCAGTGGTATAGGGGCAGGTGTCGCCGCTGTTGTGAGCTTGTCAGCCCCGCTATTATTTTTTCTGGGACAGCCTGCAGAAGTCGTGCAGACGAGCCTGCCTTTTTTTTACTGGATCGCGTGGTCGCTCCCTGCGGCCTTCGCCACCATCGCCCTCCGCAACTACGCCGAGGCTCACTCGAAACCGTGGGTGCCATTTTGGATTTTGATGGCCAGTGTCGCCCTCAATGTGCTTCTCAACTGGATGCTGATTTTCGGCAATCTCGGAGCGCCGAAGATGGGCTTGGATGGTGCGGGTTTGGCCACTTGGATAGCGCGTGGTGCCGGGCTCCTTGTCTTGCTGGTCTGGGTGCTGCGCGAGCCTCTGTTTCGCGACCACCTGCCCGAGAAGTGGTGGGGAGGTTGGCAGCAGACGCACTTCCAAGATCTGCTGTCGGTCGGTATGCCTGTGGGAGCACAGATCGTGGGCGAGGCGGGAGCATTTAGTGTCGCTGGATTGATGATGGGGTGGCTCGGTAGTGTGCCCTTGGCTGCTCACCAGATCGCGCTGACTTGTGCTGCTACCACTTTCATGTTTCCACATGGACTTTCTATCGCTCTGACCATCCGCATCGGGCAATGTCTCGGCCGTCGCGAGCACGGGAGGATAGCGGGGATTGTGAAGGGTGCCTTTGTCATGGCTGCCGCGATCATGCTCTGTTTCACCGCAGCTTATATTGGCTTTGGAGAGCCGCTCGCCCGTTGTTTTTCCATAGACGAGGCAGTCGTGAAACAGGCCATGCAACTCTTGGTTGTGGTGGGGTTATTCCAGTTTTTTGATGGCATGCAAGTCATGGCAGTTGGTGCCTTGCGTGGTTTTGGCGATGTGCGTGTCGTGATGCTGGTCGCAGTGGGCACTTATTTTGGTATGAGCCTGCCGCTGGGGTGGTGGCTCGGCTTTCGCGAGGGTATGGGGCCTCTCGGGGTCTGGGGCGCCTTGGCACTCGGCCTCGTCTTGGTCGCGGCGCTTCTGGGGTGGCGTCTCACTACGAGAATTCCTAAAAGTGGGGGCGTTTGTCAGAGGGAATAGTTGACCCGGGAACGCTGACTCAGAGCGGTGTTCACCTCGCCGGACGGTGAGATAGCTCTACGAGTAACGCGGGCATCTGCCAGTAATGTGTAGTGGAAATCCTTTGACAATTGACACGGGGTGCTTGCCGTTTATTTTTTCATGCGTGCTGATTTGCGTTCACCCGAAGTTCCTGTCCCATGCTATCGGCATGGGTATCGCCTGTGTCGTGTGGATCACCAGCACAACGGCTGCGTGCGCAGCGTCCGCCCTACCACGAGATACACCAGACCAAGTGCTGCACCTGCTGACAGAGTGCTCGGATAAAAAACAGCCTTCAGTAGTCGTTGGTCAATACTTGGCTCACGGCAACCACCTCCCGTGGGGGCGGACAGAATGGCTGGAAAAACTCGAGGCGGAAACGGGTCAAAAACCGGTCATCGTTGGTGCCGATTATGCCTATGGCAATGGTCGGGCCGATGACCCGGACATCCGAGCCATCAATGGGACACTCATCGAACTCTGGAACCAAGGCCACCTGATTGCTTTGAGCTGGCACGCTCGCAACCCTGTGACTGGTGGCACTGCCTTCGATAACAGTCCCGTCAATCTTGCTGAGTTGAGTGACCCCAAATCTGCACTGGGCCAAACCTGGTTCAAGGAACTCGACCGAATCGGGGCAGGGCTTGCTGAACTGCAAAAAGCTGGCGTGGTGGTGATTTGGCGTCCGTTCCACGAAATGAACGGGCGTTGGTTTTGGTGGGGTAACCGGGACGGCGGCGATCGCAATGGCCATAGGCGGCGCGACTTCGTAAGCCTGTGGAAAAATACCCGCCGCTATTTGCAAGAACGGTGGGGGCTCAAAAATTTGATTTGGGTCTATTGCGCCTCGGATGGGGCTCACTCCGCCTCGGGCAAGCACCCGGAGCGAGCCGCCGATTACTTTTATCCGGGCGATGCTGAATGCGACATGGTGGCGATTGACTCTTACTCTGACCCATTTCAGATCACGGCCTACGGGACGATCAAAAAACTGGGTAAACCGATGGCAATCGCTGAGTTTGGACCACCCGAAAAAAGTGAGAAGACACTCGTGCTCCCCGAGTTTCTGGACATCCTCATGACCCGCTATCCAGGCATCCTCTACTGCCACGCGTGGGATGGGCAATATGCATTGCGCCGGCAACGAGGCGCTCGTGAATTTCTCACAGACCCACGCACGATCACGCTGGAGAAATGGATGGTTCCTGTAGTCCGTGTCCCCTGACGCGGCGTTCGGTGAAGAGGGGGATGCCGGTGGTCAGGGCTGATGGCCTACAGAGGCGGATGGGAACAAAACTGAGCAGATTTTTTCACAAATACTCTCACATAGGTTAATCTGTTCTTAGTGTTAAACACACTATAAAATACTAGGATTTACACTCGATTGTTTATCCCAGATTTTGCATTAGACACCATGTTTTCTACTGATGCAGAGCTAAAAACACCCGAAACATCATTACCCATTTGGTGAATATAACACATTGATTAAGAAACGAATCAGGGTTTTGATTTCTAATGCTTTGCATTAGAAACTGAAGAACGCAGCCCTTCCTAATGCAAAATCTGGGTTTATTTTTTTTCTGATTACAGTATTTAAAACGAAACATGAGTGTGATTACTTA
>DYRQ01000118.1 GCA_020718645.1 Verrucomicrobium spinosum | reverse complement strand
TCGCGCCTCGCACCTGCACCCATCGCGCTCTATTGCATAATCCGGGTTGAAAATCCTGTTCGTGCAGACATGGCACAGGTCGCTTGCAAAATGACCTGTTTGTGGTCATATTTATTTTATGAATATAATTCCAGCGACTGAAGCTAAAGCGCATCTTTCCGCTATCCTAGATCGTGTGGATCATGGGGAAGATTTTATTTTGACACGCCATGGAAAGAGCGTTGCTTATCTTGGGCCTTCTGAGCGGACGACGGCTGCACAGGCAGCACAAGCCGTGGCTGATCTCTTGAGCTGGCGCACCAAGGTCAAGCGCTGCGGTTCGGTGTTGCAAGAGGGAGAAACGATCAAGTCACTTATTGCCGCAGGACGCCGTTAATGCAGTCATTTGTTCTGGATGCCAGCGTGGTGATCGGCTTCTTGCTGCAGGAAAATTCAGTTTATGCGGATGGGGTTTTCCAAAAATATCTTGCCCGTGGCGTCACAGCTCATGTGCCATCGCTTTGGCATTTGGAAATCAGTAATGTGTTGTTTTTAAAAGAACGATCGAAGAGGCTCAAGCCGGGGGAAGCGCATCAGGCGTTAGACGGCTTGCGTGGGCTTACCATTATCACTGATCCACACACAACGGCTGCTTCCACGCTGATGCATCTTGAGCGGATGATGCTGCACCATGGGGTGACATCCTACGATGCTACCTACTTGGAACTGGCGTATCGGCTCGATGTGCCGATGGCCACACAGGACAAGGAAATCAAGGCTGCGGCAAAATCGCTCAAGATCCAGATTTTGTAGAGACTGTTACTCAGGAGGGCTTATGGCGGGAGCTGTTGTAGCTCTGCATGTATCCCGCAAAGTTTACTTGGGTTCGCTCCCGTCTCTATAGAGCGGTGGTTTTGGGCAGGGGGGGAGTGATGGAAATGGTGCGGGTGTGTTCTCCTGTGATGGTAATATCCACGCGCCACGCGTCGGATGGGAGGAGGGAGCCGAGGCGGTCAGGCCATTCGATGACTGTGATGTCGCGCCCGCACCAGATCTCTTCGATGCCTGTGGAGAGACAGTCTTCGGGTGAGTCCAGACGGTAGAGGTCAGCGTGCCAGAGGGTGGATCGGCTGCCGGCGTATTCGTGCAGGAGTGTGAAAGTGGGTGAGGTTGCTTCCCCTGCGAATCCACAGGCATCGGCCATGCCTTTGACAAAATGGGTTTTGCCCGCGCCGAGGTCGCCCGAGAGTGCGACGATGTCACCGGGCCGGAGCCGCGCGAGAAATTGTGCGCCGATCCGCCGGGTTTCTTCAGCGTTTTTTGAAGTGATCAAATCCACAGGTCGGTAGCAGGGTCGGAGCCTTTTTGGGAGAAGTCAATACCCCGACCCGTGTTAGCTCAGTCCGGAATGGCCAAGCAGCGGCCAGGCGTGACGAAGCCTTGGGAGAGCAGGCAAAAAGCAGTTCGAAATCTTCTCCATCGCCAAGGGCGTGTTCCAGAGAACAACCTCGTGTGATGGGGATGGTTTCTAGGAAAAGATCGAAACTGCAGCGCGAGGCTTTGGCGAGTCGTGGGAGATCGGAGGCGAGTCCATCGCTGAGATCCATCATGGCGGTGGCGAGCTGGCCGTGAGCCAGCCAGAGAGCTTCATCGAGTCTCGGGCGGAATGTCAGATGTTTACCTCGGAGGGAGCCTCCCAGCTTTCCGGTGACCCAGAGATGGTCACCGGGTGCGCCACCACTACGCAGGAGGACGCGGTTTTGTGGGGCTTCGCCCAGCATGGCTATCGAGAGGATCAGTTGTTGGGAAGCGATGGTTTCGCCGCCGGAGAGGGTGAAACTATAAGCGTCAGCACACGACTCTAGGCCGCGGTAGATGGAGTCGAGCCTGCGCACAGAAGTTGTCTGAGGCGTGGCGAGCGTGACCACAGCAGAGAGGGGTTTGCCGCCCATGGCAGCGATGTCGCTGACGCAGCGGGCGGCGGCTTTCCAGCCGATTTTCAAGCCGGGGTGGGTGGGCAAAAAGTGTGAGCCTTCGGCGATGGCATCTGTTTTAAAAAGAAGAACAGACTTTGTGCTGCCGCCGGAGAGCACAGCGCAGTCATCCCCCACACCGTGGAGCATGCGTCCTGAACAGCGTGGCCAGCGGGCGGTGAGCGTCTGGATGATGGAATCTTCGCCCGCATTGGAGAGCGTATTCATTGGAGCAATTCAGGGTAAACTTTGGCGACAGTCAAAGTGACCGCGTTCACCGTAGCATGGAGAGCGATGGAAGGCCAGAGAGAGCCAGTGGCTTCATAGATCAGAATCAGAGCCATACCCAAGACGAACAAGGGCAAAAAAACTGGTGAATGAAAATGCACTGCAGCGAACAGGGCGGAGACAGCTAGGGCAGCAGCGCGTGCACCACACTTGGACTTAGCGAGAGGATAGAGGTAGGCGCGGAAAAAAATCTCCTCGCTCAGCGGGGCGGCGACGACAGCGAGCACGACGAATTGTGCTATTTCCCGAGTGTCTGTGAGGCGCGAAAAATCGAGCAAAATACTTTGGTGCTCGAAATCTAGACCCACCAAGGCGTGCAGCCAGATAGAGAGAATATTGGATGAAACTAAAAGTGGTAGCAAGGCGAGGTAGGAGAGAATTGGCAGAACCGTCACCTTGAGGGGAGAGATAGCGCCGAGCCGGAGTGTCTGTGCCGGGGACCACCCTGCGAGGGTGTAACCTGCAATGGCAGCGGCAGTGCCACCGATGAGAAAAATATATTGTTTCGCAGCGAGGCCGACGAACGAGAGGATCAGCAGGGAGGCGCCGACAGCGTAGCTGCCGGGCCAGAGAGCGGGCACGAGGCTGAACCCCGTGAGCCCACGAGCTAGACTGCGGCGGTGCCAGAGCAGCAGGGAGAGCACGACGATGCCCCCCAAAAAAGTGGTTGCAGCGAAGACCGCCACCTGCATTTCAGCAAGCTCGGGCACCATATCCTAGTGTAGTGGCTACGCGGGGCATCCGACGCTGGCGACCGCCATGGCGGCGATACCTTCGCGGCGGCCCACAAAGCCCATGGTCTCGTTGGTGGTGGCCTTGAGGTTCACGGCATTTTCCGAGATGCCAAGAGCCTCAGCGATGCGCGTGCGCATGAGCGGCGTGTGCGGGAGGATTTTGGGGGCTTCAGCGATGACCGTGGCGTCCACATTGTAAATCGTGGCACCCCGTTCCTCCACCATAGCGCGGATGGCTTTGAGAAACTCGAGGCTGGAGATGTTTTTCCAGCGAGGATCCGAGTTTGGAAAATGCTTGCCGATGTCGCCGAGAGCCAGGGCACCGAGGATGGCGTCAGCGATGGCGTGCAGGAGAGCGTCCGCATCGGAGTGGCCGTCGAGCCCTTTATCGTGGGGAATCTCCACGCCGCCGAGGACGCATTTGCGCCCTTCGACCAGTTGGTGGACATCGTAGCCGGTGCCGACTCTGGGGATAAGAGGTGAGGACATCAGCGTGATCCTTTTTTGACCTCGAGCAACTCGACTTCAAAAACGAGAGTGGAGTTGGGTCCGATGATCGAGCCGGGCATGGCGCGTGGGCCGTAGGCGAGGCCGGGGGGAATCACGAGCTGCCATTTGGCGCCGGGGCGCATCATCTGCAAAGCCTCGGTCCAGCCCGAGATCACCTGGTCCACACCGAATTCGGCGGGTTGGCCGCGCTTGTAAGAGCTGTCGAATTCGCGTCCGTCAATAAGTGTGCCTTTGTAGTGGACTTTGACCGAGTCGCCCGTGCGGGGCATGTCGCCAGCACCGTCGGCGATGACTTTGTAGAGGAGGCCGGTGGGGGTGGAGATGACGCCGGGCTGTTTGGCGAAATTATCGGCGAAGGTTTTGCCGTCTGCGATATTTTTCGAGGAGGTGTCGCCTTGGGCGGCAGCCTGTTTCTGCTGCATCTGCTGCTGGAACGCGGCGAGGGTTTTGCCCATTTGCTCCTCGGAGAGCCGGGGTTTTTTATTGCCGACCACATCGCGAAACGCGGCGGCAACGGAATCGGGGTCAAGGGTGACACCGCCGCGCTGCATATCTTGAGCGATGCGGTAACCGAGGGAGTAGCTGACATCTTGCATGGTGTTTTCTGCCGAGGCTGAAGCGGTGGCCGCGACGATGGCGATGGCGCCTGCGGCGGTGTTTCTCCAAACTGGGTTCATAGGGGGTAGTGTAGGTAGGGGGTTAGAGCAGGAAAGAATCTTCCCCGCTTTTGGTGGGTTTCTTGCGCCTGGGGGCAGGTGCAGTGTCATTGGTTTCTTCCACTTCGCCGCTAGGGTCCAGAGGGGATTCCTCGGGATTCCCGTCGGCATCGGGGGAGATTTTTTTTACGCGCTCTTCAGCGGCGGCCAGCTTGCGCAGGCAAAATTTTTTCAAGCGAACACCTTCCTCGTAGCGCTCGACAATCTGGTCGAGGGGCAGGTCGGCGTTTTCCATGTCGGAGACGAGTTCTTCGAGGCGCTCCATAGCGACCTCGAAAGAGGCTGGCTCCTGGGTCTGCGGCGCGGCTTTCTTGGAAGTCGAATCACTCATGGTTTGAAACTTATCATTGCAGGGGTGATCAGGGAGTCGAGCAGAACTTGCGAGAGCGACTGGCGCGCCTGTGAAAGACCGGAGACGAACCGGGAAAAGGGGGCGAGGTCGCTGGGGTAGAGGGCGAGGTGCCAGAGGAGCGGGAGGATGGTGGGTTTCTGTGTCGCGTGGCAGTAACTGGCGGCCAAGGCGCGAGCTGGTAGGGTGTCTGATGCCGTGTCAGAGATGGCTCGCAGGAAACCACAGGGGAGGCCAAGCTCTTGGCAAACACCGCGCACCCAAGAGAATTCCATATCGCAGATAGCCGCGCCTGTGCGGGAGCGGAGAGCGCTTTTTTCCGGGGGGGTGGCGGCGACGGTCGAGATGGTTTCGCAGGAAGCGATGGCGACGGAATCAGGCCACCCGCCGTCGGGTCGCCATCCGTCCGCAACTAAGGCTGCATGGGGGAGCGCTGGGTCGAGGGCTCCCGCATAGCCGCAGAGGAGGACGGGCGTGTCTTGTCGGGAGCCGCCGAGAGCGAGGCGGGCATTGGCGGATGCAGTGGAGCCCATGCCGATGCAATGGATTTTCAGGGGAGTATTTTCGACCGAATACCAGCCTCCTCCGCGGTTGAGTAATCTGCCTTGGAGCGAGTGCACCAGAGCGGCAGCCTCGTGCGGGACAGCGAAAAGGAGTGTGGGACAAATCATGTCCTAGGTGTCTTAGATTTAAGGGAAGCGGGCACGGAGTTTACGGTATTCAGCCAGCGCCAGCAGGGGCCAGTTATTTCGATACATGTCGTAGCGCAGATAAAAGACTTTTGGGAAACCCGTGCCGGTCACGAGATCTTCGGTCCAGCTACCGTCTGGGTTTTGGGTGCTGACGAGGTATTCGATGCCGCGTCGGATAGTGGGCCGGTGTGGGTCATTGGTCGAGGCGAGGAGACCCATGATAGCCCACGCAGTTTGAGAGGCGGTGCTGGGGCCTTTGCCTTTGAGGGCGGGATCGTCGTAGGAAGCGCAGGTTTCTCCCCAGCCGCCGTCGGGATTCTGGCACGATTCGAGCCAGTCGCGCCCGCGGACGACCCAGTCCTCGTTCATGTCGTAGCTGAAAGCTGCCAAGCCGCGGAAAGCCTGGAAAGTGCCGTAGATGTAGTTGACGCCCCAACGGCCGAACCATGGGCCGTCGGCGTCTTGAGTGCGTTTGAGCATGGTGATGCCGCGCTGGATGACTTTGTGGGAGCGAGGGTAGCCGAGTTTGCCGAGGGCTTCCAGAACCTTGGCAGTGATGTCGCTACAGGTGGGGTCGAGAATGGCGTTATGGTCGGCGAAGGGAACATCCTCCAACCAGTGTTTGGTGACATCTTTGTCGAAGGCAGCCCAGCCACCGTCTTTGCACTGGAAGCTGATGAGCCATTTGGTGGCGCGTTCGACGACTTTTTTCTTGGCGTCATCGTCTTCAGCTTTGATGAGGCGCAGGGCGAGGAGGACTTTGGCGGTATCGTCCACATCGGGGTAGTAATCGTTGTTAAATTCGAAAGCCCAACCGCTGGCCTCGGGGTGCGGGTTTTTGATATGCCAATCCCCCTTGATTCTGACTTCTTTTGAGAGGATCCAGTCGCAGGCTTTGCGAAGTTTCGGATGGTCGGCAGGGATGCCGGATTCGGCGAGTGCTACAGCGGTGATGGCGGTGTCCCAGATAGGCGACAGGCAGGGTTGCATGCGCAGGTCGTCTTTTTCTTTATCGTCCACAACGAGGCGGAAAAACTCGTGGAGCTGTTTCTGCACGATCGGATCATCGTCGTTGTAGCCGAAGCTTTTGAGGGCGATGTAGGAGTTGAGCATGCCTGGGAAAATCGCACCCAGTCCGTCGGATCCTTTGCCAATGCGCTCAAGCATCCACTTCTCGGCGCGTTGGAGTGCGATGGTGCGGAAGGGTTTGGCGGGCAACTTGTCCACCAACTTAAGCACGGTATCCCAACCGAGGAAGAAATTGCGCCAAGAAAAGAGGCGTGGGTCGGGCTTGAGAGAGAAATCCGAGTGTTCGGTGCCGTAGGGGAACAGCTCGTGCAAATGTTTTTCTGGGGGTGGAAGGCGGGTGGGCTTGAAATGGTTGATAATCGCCAGCGGTATCAGCATGGCGCGGCTCCAAGAGGACATCTCGTAGATATTGAAATAAAGCCAGTTGGGCAGAAGAATGATTTCGACCGGGATGATGGGCAGATGTTTCCACGAAAACTGGCCGAGCAAAGCGAGGTAGAGCTTGGCATAAGTATTCATCCTCGGGATGCCGCCCAAGCGGATGATATTGCGGTAAGCTTTTTTCATCATCGGCTCATCGGGGGTGAACCCTGCGAGTTTCAGTGCAAAATAAGCTTTGACGCTGGCGTTGACCTCGCTAGGTCCACCAACATAGATGTTCCATCCTCCATCTGGGAGTTGGCGGTCGAGCAGGTGCTTGACGCAGCGCGACTGCATAGAGAAATCCACCTCGCCACGCCAGTGCATGAAAAGCACCAAGTCGCAAATCAGAGTGCTGTCCACTGTCAGTTCCCCGATCCAGTAACCGTCGGGATGCTGCTGAGCCATCAAGTGATCTTGGGATAGACGGATGGCCTCGGCCACGCGGGTGACCAAGTCGAAGGCGACCATCTTTATCGTGCTCTGCTGGTCGCGCACCTGGGTTCCGATATCGGGAGCCGGAGATGAAGACATGGGCGGTGATGTTGGAGACTTTGGACAAGATGTCAACGCGGGTCTCAACCCCACGGCAGAAGGG
>DYRQ01000117.1 GCA_020718645.1 Verrucomicrobium spinosum | reverse complement strand
ATTGTCAAGCGTTGACCCCATGGCTTTCCCCATGGCTTTTCACCACTCCTCGAGCAGTGCTCTGGCGAGGATGGCGCCGAAGTCGAGCTTGCTGAGTTTCGGACGGAAGAGGGTGGTGAGGTAGCCGCCTTGCTCGATCTTTTTCAAGATCGTCGTGCCGCCAAGCCATGTGGCTTTGATCTCCAGTTGGAGTCCGCCGTCAAGCAGCAGGGGCAGGGGGCGGCCTGCGCGGAAGATTTCCCATGTGCGTTCGACTTGGAACTGGATCAGATCTCGCATGGCAACAGAACTGGAGCGATCCAGCACATCGTGGTCGCTCAGCCCGTGGCGGGCGAGTTCGTCGAGCGGCAGGTAAATGCGGTCTTTTTCCACATCCACCGCGATGTCCTGCCAGAAGTTAGCAAGCTGTAACCCGGTGCAGATCTGGTCGCTGAGAAGATGGAGCCGCTCGTCTCGTTCATCGAAAATATGGAGCACGAGACGCCCGACAGGGTTGGCGCTCCGGCGGCAGTAGTCGAGCACTTCTGGGAAATCGTTATAGCGTGTTTTCACGACATCTTGTTTGAAGGCAGAAAGCAGGTCGTGCAGGAGTTGCGGGGGCAGGGAGCATTCGTGAATGGCGCAGGCCAAGGCCTCGAAGACGGGTCCGCTGTAGCGGCCTTGGAGGCATTGGACGAGCTGGTCCTCCCACCGGTCGAGGAGGGCGAGGCGCTGTTCGATGGTGAAAGTCTGGACGGTCTCGTCGGCGAAGTCGTCGGCTGTCCGGGCAAAGGCGTAAACGGCGTGGATGTGGCGGCGATTTTCTGCGGGGACGAGGAGCGATCCGACAGGGAAATTTTCGTAGTGCTCGATGGCTTGGCGGGTGCAGGCTTCGAAAGCTGCGTCGGGTGTGGAGTGGGCGAATCTCATGACTTCTGGGGCGCGAGGTCGCCGGTGCAGTGGAGGACGCGCTCTTTGAGAGTGGCGAGACTCTGCGGGTCGGTGATTTTCTCACCGCTGGGGTTGGTGATGTAAAAGGTGTCAATGGCGGCACCTTTTTCGGTTTCGATGCGGGAGGAGGCGATCATATCGCCTTCGTGGGTGATGCTTTGCACGAGGTCGTGAAGAAGGGCGGGGCGGTCGGGAGTGAGCACTTCGAGCAGGGTGTAGTTACTGTGGCTGTTGGCATCCAGAAAAATGCGGGTTGGGAAGCCTTCGGCCTGCCACGCGTTTTGGGATTTGGTGGATTTCTTTCGGATAGAAGCCAAGTGCGACTCCATATCGAAACCCTCTTTGGACAAAGCTTTTTCAAGAAGATCGGCCACAGCCTTCTGGTCGCGTTCGTCGGTGACCGCCTCGCCATTGGAGGTGCGGATGACAAAGGAGTCCACCACGATGTTGTCGCGTCTGGTGAAGATGTCGGCACTCAAGATGTTGAGGAGGGCGCACGAGATGGCGCCTGTGATGGTCGCGAAGAGGTGGGTCCGATCCCAAGTGACAATCACGAGCTTGGTATGACCTCTGGCCGGGTGGTGCTCCCAGCGGAAAATCGGGGCGAGAGGGTTGGATTCATCATCCATTTGCGCTTCGTAAAAAGCGTGGACGGCTACGATGTGGCGCGCCATTTCGGACTCGTCGTGTATCTGGCGGTAGCGCAGGGGCAGGAATTCCAAATGGCCCTCGATCTCCTCGTCGGTGACATATTTTGGGAGGCGTTCCCGCAGGGAGACGAGGAGTTCGTGGTAGCGTTCGTGTGCGCGTTTTTCAAACTCCGGGCTACCCGCGAATAGGGATCGAGTGCCTTCATAGAGACGCCAGATGAGGGTCTCCTTCCAGTCCGACCAGCCCGCGCCGCCCGTGGTGCCCCGCCCGTCCACATAGGTCATGAGCGTGAGCAAATCGAGGCGCTCGGGTGTCTCCACGATACCCGCGAATTCGCGGATGGTATCGGCATCCTCCACATTCCGTCGTTGGGCAGTCTCGGACATGGTCATGTGGTGATCCACGATAAAGGTCAGCTTTTTCAGAGACTCAGTGGAGAGTTTAAGGCGGCGGGCCACACGCATGGCCAGATAGGCGCTCTCCTCGGCATGATGGCGGGAGTTGGCCGGCTTGCCCGTGTCGTGCAGCAGCACGGCCAAGTAGAGGATGGCCGGGTCTTCGACCTCTTTCATGATCTGCTGGTAGCGGATGGCGTCTGGCACCGTGTCCACATTGACGAGGCGGTCCAGCTCTTCCATGCACTTCAGAGTATGTTCATCCGCGGAGTAGCGGTGAAAGAACTCGTGCTGGACGAGGCAGGTCATGGGGGCGAATTCGGGAAAGATTTTGCCCAGCACACCAGCCTGGTGCATGAGGCGAAGCACGCGCGAGACGCGGCCTTTTTCCCCGAGGAGATCAAGGATCATTTCTCGGGTTGTTTTGAGGTAGATAAAGCGGTGGTTGACGAGCGAGAGCCTGCGGCGGATCAGGCGGAGCAGATCGTAGCTCAGAGAGAGATCCCGTTTTTGCGCGAGCTGGAAAACACGCACCATGCGGTCGGGATCTTCAGTGAAGACGGATTTGTCTTCGAAGGTGATCTCTCGGTTGCGGATGATGAAGCCGTCCACTGTTTCCGGGCGTGCTGCGGTTTTTTTGCGCAGGAAAGAGAACCACGAACGGTGTTTGGCTGATGCGGTTTCAGCCATGCGATGAGCCGCGGCATTGGTCAGGAAAAAGATGTCCTGCGCAGCGGTGTAATAGTCGCGCATGAATGCCTCCACCCTGCGCACGGGAGGGCGTTGCTCGTAGCCGAGGCCAGTGGCAATCTGGCCTTGGGAAGAGATGGCCATGGCGTCATTCTCTCTCCCGGCGGCCAGGTGCATCTGGTTGCGCACCCGCATCAGGAAGTCGTAGGCGCGCTCGATCTGTTTGACCTCGAGGCGGGCGATCAGCTCGTGGTCGGCGAGCTGGGAAGGGGTGCGGAGCCGTTTCCAGAAAAAGGCGATCCAGAGGAAGCTATGGTAGTCGCGCAGGCCGCCGCAGCCCTCTTTGACATTTGGCTCTTGCATGAAAACTGAGCCGCCATATTTCGCGTGGCGTTGCTGTTGGTCCTTGAGCCGCCACTCGATGTATTCGCCCTCCATGCCTTCGACGCATTTGGCGATAAAACGCTCTTGCAGCTCCGCGAAAAGGGTCTTCTCGCCAGTGAGTAGGCGGGCGTCTATGAGTGCGGTTTTGGTTTGGAGATCCTCGTTCGCATTGCCGAGAGTCTGTTGCACTGTGCGTGTGGCGTGACCTACTTTGAGGCCGACATCCCAGAGCAGGTAGAGGACGCGCTCGATCACAGTATGGCAGAGCTTTTGTTCTGGACCACTGGTCGGGCGCACGAGGAAAAGGAGGTCAATATCACTCTGCGGGCTCAGTTCTGCCCTCCCGTAACCGCCCTGTGCGACCACGGACATGTCGGGTGTGGTATGAGAGCCGGACTGTTCTTGGAGCGCGAGCTTCCAGATGTGTCGTATCATCACATCCATGGCTTGGGAGCGCACCTTGGCTACTGTGCGACCTGATCCCCCATTGCGATGCTGTTGCTCGACATGATGGGAGGCGGTCCGGAGGAATTTTTTGTAAAAAACCAGCGCGCTTTCCGCCCCTTCCTGCTCACGGATATCCATGCGCCGCTCCATAAGAGCCAACTCTCGCTCAAGGTGTGTGGGCATAGGAGATGGGCGGGTGTGTGGCATCAGGAAACGCGAGTCGCCTGGATGGCCTCAGTTAAGGTGAATTTTTCATCGTAGAGAGCTTTGCCGACGATCACGCCGTCCAGTCCGCCCAGCATGGCCAAAGAGCGGATATCCTCGGCAGTGCCGACTCCGCCCGAGGCGATGAGGGGGACATCCAGCGCTTGGTTCATCCGGCGCACGGCGGGCAGATTGGGGCCAGTCAGCATGCCGTCGGTGGAAATGTCAGTATAGATGACGATACCTGCTCCGGCAGCCACGGCGCGTTGAGCGAACTCCACCGCCTCAAAATTAGTGACCTCCGTCCAACCTTTCACGGCGACCATACCGTCTCGGGCATCCACACCAGATGCGATCTTCGAGCTGCCGTGCCGTTCACTGAGGGCGGGAATAAACCCGGCATCCTCGCAAGCTTTCGAGCCGATCACGACTCTGTGGACTCCTGCATCGAATGCTGCTTGCACCATCTGCATGGTGCGCATACCACCGCCGAGTTGACAGGGTATGCCGGCCACGCGGACGATTTCAGCCACGATGCTCAGGTTGTTGCCTGTGCCGAAAGCCGCATCGAGATCTACGATGTGGAGATACTCGGCCCCAGCCTGAACCCATTGGAGAGCCATTTCAGGTGGGTTATCGGAATAGACGGTTTTTTGGTCGGCTTTTCCTTGTTGTAGTCGGACGGCTTGGCCGCCCATGAGATCAATGGCTGGGTATATTTTCATAGGCACAGGGAGACAAAATTGCGGAGCAGGTGCAACCCTGCTTTCTGGCTTTTTTCTGGGTGAAACTGCACGGCAAAACAACGCCCTTTCCAGACGGCACTCGCGAAGTTTTCGCCGTAGTCAGTGGTTCCGGCCACCACCGAGGGGTCGGACGGTTTGACGATATACGAGTGGTCGAAATAAAAATGCGCGCCATCTGGTATACCCTGAAATAGCGGGCAATCAGCGCGTTGGTGTGAGACGCGGTTCCAGCCGATCTGCGGGATTTTTTGGCCGAGGAACCGGAAGCGTTCGACCGTGCCCGGGATGAAGCCGAGACCCTGGTGCTCGCCGTTTTCAAAGCTCGTCGTAAAGAGAGCCTGCTGTCCCAAACAGATGCCTAAGTAAGGGCGGTCTGCCGCGAGCCAGTTCAAGATTGGTTCCCAGAGTTGTTCTTGTTGGAGGCATTCCACACAATCGCGGAAGGCGCCTTGGCCCGGAACGACGAGCCCATGGACGCCAGAAAATTCCGAGGCCGTCGTGATCCTGCGGACTGTGGCGCCACCGTGCTCTAGCGCCTTTTCCACGCTCCGCAGGTTGCCCATGCCATAATCCACGAGCCCCACCATGCTAGACCGCCTTTCTCAGACTGGAGGGGAGGATGTGGAGTTCGGCCCGGTATTTCGCGATGGTGCGGCGGGCGAGTTTGATGCCGCGTTCGGAGAAGATTTTAATGATCTCCTCGTCGCTGTAAGGTTTGCGCTTGTCCTCTTTATCCACAATATCCTTGAGGGAATCCTTGATACTCTTGTTGGAGTAAGTCTGACCGCTGGAACTCTGGTAGCCGGGAGTGAAGAAAAATTTTAATTCAAAGACCCCGCGCGGGGTCTGCGCGTATTTGGCGGCGATAGCTCTGCTCACCGTTGTTTCGTGAACGCCCACCTCGGCGGCGACTTGGGCGAGGGTCAGGGGCTTGAGGTGCGAAATACCATTCTCAAAAAAATCGAGTTGTCGCCGCACGATTTCTTGGGCGATTTTCACGATGGTCTGCTGGCGCTGCTGCAAACTTTGGATCAGCGATTTGCCGGCGCGGATTTTCTCGCGTAGGTAGCTGCGCAACTCACTTTGGTCACCATCGGTGGCAAGCATGTCTTTATAGACGCTGCTGATGCGGATCTGCGGCACGGCTTCTTGAGCCAGCGTGACCACCCACTCGCCGTTGATCTTGTCTATGAAAACCTCTGGGACGATGACATCGGCACGGCTCTCGTGCTGGAAGGCGCGACCTGGTTTCGGGTCTAGCGTGGAGATGAATTGAGAGGCCTCGCGCACCCGGTCGGAGTCCACGGCAAGAGATTTGGCAATGCTATCAAACCGGTGATGCGCTAGGTCATCGAGATGCCGTGCCACCACAGCAGATTCCACATCCTCACTTTTGCCCAAGCGGTCGAGCTGGATGAGGAGGCACTCCCTGAGATCGCGGGCGCCGACTCCCACGGGGTGAAAAGTGTGGATGAGAAGCAGAGCCTGTTCAGCGACATCGGGGGAGACGCCCGAACTGCGCTGGATTTCGTCGAGCGGGGTGCGGAGGAATCCATCTGGGTCGAGGTTGCCGATGATCTCCTCGCCAGCCTTGAGCATGTCTTGGTCTCGGGCAGCCATGCGGAGCTGGCCTGAAAGATGGCCGGCGAGAGATTCTTGTTCCACCAGAGAGTCGAAGAAAAATTGGCGGCGCTCCTCGTCGTCTTTGGAAAAAGTTTTGCCCGCGCGTTCGAGCGAGCGAAAGGCGCGGTCGTCTTCGTCAATCTGTCGGATGAGGTCAATCTGCCTATCGAGGATTTCGTCGGGCACGACCTCGTCCATGGACGGCGTGTCAGGAATTTCTGTGATGTCTTCGAGCACCGGATTCTGCATCATCTCCTGCTGCACCAGCGCCCGCAGTTCCAACGCCGGAGCCTGCAGCATAGCCAAGGCTTGCTGCATTTGCGGTGTGAAAACCTGCTGCTGGGAGAGGTTCTGAGATAATCTTGCTTCTGGCACGCAGCTATTTTTTCATAAAAATGGCTGCGGTGCAACTGTGGAGGCTAGCTTTTCTCAAGAAATCCCGTCTTTGACCGACCGGCAGCAGAAGAACAAAAAACACCCCGAGCGGACGGCGAGGCGGAGTTCCTACCTCGGCGCCCCATTTTTCAATTGCATAATCTGGGTTTATGCCCGTCTCTACTCTACCATAATCTGGGTTGACCCTAAATTCCGCAGTTGGAAGGCAATTTCTGATAAAAGCATGCTTGCAAGATATTAGTTGGTAATGGTTTATGTGTGGATGAATAGCATTGAAGAGACTCACTTAAAAAGTGAAGAGGCGATGGCGTTTGAAACACCTGCTGGGAAGATCTATCTGGAGGCTGGCGATGAGTCCATGACGCCCTTTGGCGGGTTCGTTCCCTTGGCGGCTTTTATAAAAAAACTCGGGGTTCTGGACGGCTTGGGATCTAGTTGCCCGGTAGAGCGCAAGAGTCCCAACGCGAGTCGGGCAGGAGATGTGATCGGTTCCTTTTTTTTGACCACCCTGATAGACGGCACCCGTTTTGTCCATGTTGAGCGACTGCGGGAAGACCCGTTGCTCAAGGAGCTATTTGGGATGGAGCGAGTGCTGGGCGACGACACGATCCGTCGTTTTTTTCAGGGGGTGGAGGCAGGGAAAGCCAGGGAGTGGATAGCGGGTAGCACGAGGTTTTTGTGAGGGTGTTTGCCGGAGCGTTTCATCTTGGATTGGGACAGCACGGTGCAGACGCGCTACGGGCAACAGCAAGGGTCAGAAGTCGGCTACAACCCCCATAAGCGGGGGCGCGCGAGCCATCATCCACTCATGGCGGTGGCCGCCGGGACTCGCCTGTGCCCTTACTACCGCTGGCGTCCGGGCAAGTCTGCCACGGCAGGGCAGTGG
>DYRQ01000030.1:11810-25670 GCA_020718645.1 Verrucomicrobium spinosum | reverse complement strand
AATAAAACAAACCTTCCTCAGTTTCCCCTGTTTTCAATTGCAAAATCTGGGTTAAAAGGTGGGAGACGATAGTTGCTCACGCGGCTCAAGACAATCCGACCGTTCTTTTCGTTGATGATGGTTGGTTTAATATTTTCAACGATGGTGGTGCCGTTGATGACTTTATGGCATTTTCTAAAACTGGGAAAGTTTACGGAACGATCAGAGCCTCAACCCACGGGATTGTGCCACACGGACTTAAATTCAAAAGCAAACAACCAACGCCAGACAACTTTCCCGATCCCATAGATATTCTTGTATAGGGAACGGTGCCTACCCAACCATCACAACTGAAATATTTCGTCATGGGTGATGTTCATGACCCGTCTGCACCGGGCAATGTTTTCAAAATAACTACCCAGTGGCCTCCTGCTCATACGCCCACACGCTATTATTTTAAGTCCGATTATACGCTCTCGACAGAGGCACCGGCTAGCACCCAAGCAAGTGTTCATTACCGCTACGATCCCAAAGACCCCACACCGTCCTGCGGCGGGGCGTTTTCTTACAGTGCAACTAAAAAGAATCAAATTCCCGGCCCATTAGACCAACGAGCTATCAAGGATCGAACTGACCTAGCGCGTTTTTACTCTGCTATCCTCGATACCCCCATAGAAATCACGGGGGAACTTAAGGCGGAACTTTATATATCCACAGATGTTCCCGATACGACTTTCATAGTCAGATTGATTGATGTTTACCCCGATGGTTATGAAATGTTCGTGCGCGAGGGCGTGTTCATGGCGAGGTATCACGATGGGATGGATAAACCGCATCCACTACAAAAAGATAAAATATACAAGCTGGCGTTTGACTTGAGTTGCACTGCCATCGCCTTCAATAAGGGACATAAAATTGGAGTCTTTATTACTAGCGCCAGTGTGCCAGCGTATGAAGCTCATCCCAACTCCTACGAGCAAGTTTCAAGGCTATGATCAAGCCGTGCCCGCCAACCATACGATTCATTGCTCAAAAGATTATCCCTCTTGCGTGATTTTGCCCCTCGTTCCCTGACATCCTCACCGTTGCTGATATTTTCATCCGTCAGGGGACGAACTCGTCCTGCGAAAAGTAGAGTAGCACAGGCGTCCTCCTGTGTCCCTCCCATGGAAACAAACTCACGCAACGAACGGAGGGTGGGCTGAGCACGCTTTTTGGGCGCGGGAAACATTTACAGAAAAGCGGCAGGATGCCGCTTCAACTTTTCAAGGTGTGGTTTATGGGGCTGTAGTGGGCAGGGTGGGGGTGACATCCAAAAAGCTCTGGATTGGTCGTAATTGGCTTTCCTTGACGGTAACTTCAGTGGTGCTGCGTTCGGAGATGGTGACGGGAATGATGCCCCAGTAGGTTGCATTTTCTTTTTTGGCTTTGAGGAAGAGTTGGTGACTGCCTGGGGGCACATCGGGACGATCTTCCAGATGCTCAATGGCGAGAGTTCCGCTCTCGGATGGCTTGGCAAAGGCAATGGCGTTTCGCTCGGGGAGAGAGGTTATTTCATCGAGCCATTTTTTGGGATCTATTGTGACAGTTTTTTTCTGGGACTGCTGATAGGAGAGCACGGTCAGACGGCGCTCGAGGTCGGCTGTGGTGCGTTTGGCGGTTTGGAGGTCGCCTGTGTATTTGTCAGCTTCGCGGCGGGTTTCTTCAATCGAGTTGAGGAGGTCGAGGATGCTGGACTCGTTGTCTTTCTGCTTCTGTTTGGCCTGTTCGCGCACATCGGAGCGGCGCTTTTCCCAGTCGGTTTTGTAGAGGCGCCAATCGTCGAGTTTTTGTTTGATCCAGACCATCTCGGCCCCCCGTTTTTCTCTCGGAAGCTTATAGACGCCCAGGCGGTAGGCAGCGGACCAAGTGTCCGGTTCTGATACGGTGAAGGTGTCGGGCCATGTCATGCCGAGAGATTTGGCTCGTCCTGCGACTTCGGACTCAAAGGCGGCTTTTTTCTCTTTCATTTCCGCCAAGATATTGCGGGCGCTTTTCTCCCAGAAATCGTTCATGGTTTTGGATTGTTGCACGGCGATGTCTGCGCGCTCTTTTTCGAGTCGCTCGAGTTTGGAGCGGGATTCGATCATCGCTTTTTCAGCGGAGGTGGCATCTTGTTTGGCGATCATGAGATCGCGTTCGAGCACTTCGCGGTCGCGGGCGGGTTTGGGCTGGGATTCTGCCTGGGTTTTCAGTTCTTCCGTGTAGCGGGCGCGGATGTCATCCAGTTCAGAGAAGAAGGGGCGCACGAGGAAAATGGAGCGGTCCACTTCGAATCCGGGCAAATCGAGGAGGATGGAGAGACCTGTGGGGCGTTTGAGGTAAAATTGGTAGTAGTATCCGCCGCCGAGAATGCCGGCGACGAGCAGGAGGATGATGGGGAGCAGCCACGGAGCAGTGTGGGCTTTGGCTCTTTTGGTGGAGAGATCGGCGTAAGAAGCGGGAGGGGGAGGCGCGGGCTGGGTCACAGATCCGGGGGTAGTGGGTGGACTCCAGACAAAAGGGTCTGGCAGCGGAGTCTGTGGGTTGGGTAGGGGTGCGGACATAGGGGGGTGAGGTCAGTCCCTGAGCCTGTAGAGGTGGAACTTCTTTTCCGAGATGCCTCGGATGCTCCAAGAGAGGACTTTTTCGAGTGGTGTTTTGCGTTCGCGCTGGTCGGCAAATAAATTGCAGGTGCCTTTTTCGAGTTGCTTGAGGGCGGTGGCAGCGTCTTTGCAGGGGATAAAGGTGCAGGAGGAGCCGAGTAATTCGCGTGCAGCAAGATGGGCTGGGGAGGCGCTTTTGCCAATGAAGGCTACACCGAAGTGAGCCTGCATCGAGCGGGAGCAGGAGAGTAACTCGCGGAAAATGGAGGTGAGCGCCTCGGGGGAAAGCGGGCCTTCGTTTAGGTTGTGCAGTTTCTCGAGCAGGTCCATTTCACGGGCAGGGTCGAAGACCTCTTGGCCAGCCTCTTTCTTGGCCTCGCCAATGGCGGTAGCGCACTCGAGCCTGCGGTTGATGAGGCGGAGTAGCTCGCGGTCAATTTTGTCTATCTGGTTCCTGAGTGTTTTGAGGTTCATGGTTTTCTTCAAGGGGGAGTGTGGGTGCTAGATCCTCTGCCGGTGCGTTTTCGGTCGGTGCGGGTTCTGGTGTGGCGGGTCTCCGCAATTCGTCGGAGTTGGGGAGTTCGGACAGATTTTTCAGACCAAAATGAGCGAGGAACACTTCGGTGGTCTCGTAGAGCATGGGGCGTCCTGGCAGGTCGGATCGGCCCTTGGCACGGGCGAAACCGCGCTCGACCAGAGTGGTGAGCACGCCATCCACAGCCACGCCGCGCACGGATTCGATCTCGGCTCTCGAGATGGGTTGGCGGTAGGCGATGATAGCCAGAGTCTCCATGGCTGGGGCGCTGAGGCGGGCAGGTTTGGGCTGACCAAAAATGAGGCGCACCCATGGGGCGAATTCTGGGCGGCTCACGAGGCGGAAGCCCTGGGAGGATTCTTCCACGGCGTAGGCGCGGCCAGCGTGGAGGTATTCTTGGCGTAGCTCGTCCACGAGCGCGAGGATTTCGCCCTCTTTCAGAGCAGCCATCTGCTGGGTGATCTCGGTGGATTCGGACTGCTCGGCATCGCGGAAAATCTTACGGATATCCCGCGGGCTCAGTGGGTCTTTGGCCGAGAAAAGGAGAGACTCGACGACCATCTTGGCGATCATGCGGACTCCATTTCTGCGCGGGCGATTTCTATGTCGGCGAAAAGGTCGGATTGGCGGATTTTGACGCGCCTCAGCCGTGCCATTTCTAGGAGGGCCAAGAAGGTGACTACCACCTCCGTGCGCGAGGCGGCCTCGCGGAATAACTCCACGAACAGCACTCTGTCCCGTGTTTTGAAAAGCTCGACCATCATCTGGATTTTGTCGGCTACCGTATAGCGTTCCTCGAAAATATCCCGCAAATTTTCTGGCTCTTGGAATCGTTCGAGCACTTTCTGAAAAGCGCTGAGCAGGTCGAAAATGCCGGGCGGCTCGGTAGCGGGTGAGGCCCAGGCCTCGAAGACGGGTTCTACAGCAGGGCGTGGGAAGATGGCTTCACGATGAGCCTCCTGCTGCATGAGTTGGTTGGCGGCTTCCTTGAATTTTTTGTATTCCACCAATTGGCGGATCAGTTCCCAGCGGGGGTCATCATCCTCGACATCATCGGCGGGGGGCTGCTGCTCGACAGGGAGCAGCATGCGACTTTTGATGTAAACCAGCGTGGCGGCCATGACGAGGTATTCGCCGGCCAAGTCTAGGTCTAGCATCTTCATCAGGTCGAGGTATTGCAGGTATTCCTCAGTGATTTTGAAGATGGGGATGTCGTAGATGTCCACCTCATCGCGTTTGATGAGATAAAGCAGGAGGTCGAGCGGACCCTCGAAGACGGGGAGCTTGATGCGCAGGGCTTCGGGCTGGATCACAGCGGCGGTTGGTTCGGCGATCATAGTCCCATGGCCTCCCGTGCCTTCGACAGTGTGGCTTGAGCAATGACTCTGGCCTTGGTGGCGCCTTCTGCCAACACACGATCTACGAGTTCGGGTTGAGCGAGTAACTCGGTGCGTTTGGCGCGGTAGGGGGCGAAATAATTCCAGAGCGTTTCAAACAGTCGTTTTTTGTAGTCGCCGTAGCCTTTGCCACCTTGGCGGAAGGACGATTCCATCTCAGCCACCTCTTCGGGAGAAGCCGCGAGGGAGTAGAGCTGGAGGAGAGTAGAGTTTTCAGTGGGCTTCGGAGATTCGACTGGGGAAGAGTCAGTCACGATGCCCATGATTTTTTTGCGGAACACTTTTTCCTCGTCGGAGAGAAAAAGACCGTTGTTGTAGCTTTTGGACATCTTGCGTCCGTCGAGGCCGGGCACGGTGGCCACTTCCTCGCGGATCATGGGTGCCGGCAAGCGGAAGGTTTCGCCGAAGAGTTCGTTGAATTTGATGGCGATGTCGCGGGCTACTTCGAGGTGTTGTTTCTGGTCTTTGCCCACGGGAACGAGATCGGAGTTGTAGATCAGAATGTCGGACGCCATGAGCACAGGGTAGAAAAAGAGCCCGGAACTGGAGGCGATACCCTTGGCCACCTTATCTTTGTAGGAGTGGCACCGCTCGAGCAGACCCATCGGCGTCACCACCGAGAGCAGCCAGCATAGCTCCGTATGCTCGGGCACATCCGACTGGCGGAAGAGTAGCGCCTTGGAGGGATCGAGCCCGGCAGCGAGGAAATCTACCGCGGCCTCGCGGGTGTAATCTCGTAGATCTTTGGCGCTATGCACCGTGGTCAGGGCATGGTAGTTGGCGAGGAAATAGAAGGCTTCGCCTTTTTCCTGAAGCTCAATCGAAGGCCGCATCATGCCGAAATAGTTGCCGATGTGGAGTCTGCCTGAAGGCTGTATGCCGGATAAAATTCTCATCTGATTCGCTGGGTCAAAATCTTTGCTATGCTAGGGTGGCCGAGCACTCAGACCCGGCGAGTGCAGGGGGTGCGCCTCGTGGCGGACGCGGGTGGCTGGTGACCCGTCTCTGTGTTCGGTTGCTGTCTCTTCATCGGTGCATCCTAAAAAAACAGAGCCCACCATAGCAACACAGATTCCTGTCGGACGGTAAAAAAAAGGGCTTTTCCCTCTGTGGCCAGACTCAAATTTTTGCAAAGCCCACGGTGTCAGCGCTGTCTTTGCCTAGAGTAGAATAAAAAATACTGCTGACCCGGTGTCTCATCCATCTGATATTGTTTCTTTTTTGTGGAGCTTGCCAACAATTGCTGTAGCTTCAGGACTTTTATGATTGAGGTATTAACTTGGATTCTCGTCGTTGTGGCGGTTGTTTTCTTTTTTGGTCTGACCGTTTTCATCCACGAGTTAGGTCATTTTCTGGTAGCGAAATGGAGAGGTCTAGTGGTGGAGCGCTTTGCCATCGGCTTCGGCCCCATCCTCTGGCAAACGCGTAAGGATGGAGTGGAATGGTGTCTCTGTGCCATCCCCTTTGGCGGTTATGTTTCACTGCCTCAGTTTGCCTCCATGGAGATGATCGAAGGCTCCCCGGATGCCAAACAGGAAGAACTGCCACCCGCCAAACCTCTCGATAAAATATTGACCGCGTTTGCTGGTCCTTTGTTCAGTTTCGCTTTCGGCATCTGGCTGGCTGTGATCGTGTGGGTGGCTGGTAAACCCGTGTCTGCGGAGCGCATGACAACTTTGGTGGGATGGGTCGAAGAGGGGTCTCCAGCTTCGTCTGCGTCTCATCCAATCGAGCCCGGAGATAGAATTCTCGCCGTGGACAGCAAACCTGTTCGCGACTTTTCTGCCAGCCCCGACAGCATCGTCGAAGCTATCATTTTCAGCAAGAGCGAGCAGATCGCCTTTGATATGGAACGCACCCCTCCCGGCGGTAAAGTGGAGAAATACTCGACCTTGATCACCCCGCAGATTGACAAGACGCTCGAAATACGCCGTGTGGGTATCAGCCCCTCGACACAACTCCTCGTGGGTGGAGTGCTACCGGGGTCTCCTGCGGAAAATGCGGGCTTTAAAAAAGGGGATCAAATTACCACTCTCAACGGCGTGCAGATGCACAGTCCCATGCAGTTCAGTGCAGTAGTGGCTCGCAGTGCTGGTGTTCCACTGCGGGTGACAGGATTGCGCAAAAAGTCGGAAATTTCCCTCGTGGTGGTTCCGCAGGTTCCCAAGGATCAGAAGCAGGCTTTTGTTGGAATTCGTTGGGGTGACCCCAAACCTCAGATTGTTCATATCCCCCCTTGGCAACTGGTGAAAGATTCGCTCGTTTCCATGCGCAAGACTGCTGAGGCTGTCTCCAACCCCAACTCGGACATCAAGGCCAAGCACCTCAGTGGGCCTCTTGGCATCATCCAGACTTACTTTGCGTTCATGCGCCAAGACATACGGCTGGTCGTCTGGTTCTCGGTCGTGCTCAATATCAATCTGGCCATCATCAACCTACTGCCTTTTCCCGTGCTCGACGGCGGGCATATCGTTCTCTCCATCATAGAGGCGGTGTTCCGCCGTCCGCTGCCGCACAAAGTTCTCAACGCCATCCAAGGTGCCTTTGCCTCGCTCCTGATCGCGTTTCTGCTCTATGTCTCGTTCTACGACTCCAAGCGCGGCATCATGCGCATGATGCAAGAACGCGAAGTGCAGGAAGAGTCCAAGAAAATTCCCGAACTGGAATTTCTACCCGAGCCTAGCCCGGCGCGCGAGGCGCAGCCGGTTCCTGCCAACCCCTAGACTACCCCTATCGTCATCAGGAGATCATCCCTACCACAAGCCTCATCCGATTTTATGAAATATTGCCACAGCCACTACTCTTACCGCCGCCGCACCACGCGAGAAGTTCGCGTGGGCCAAGTCTTGATCGGCTCCTCACACCCTGTTGTCCGGCAGTCCATGATCACCTGCGACACCATGGACACCGATGCGTGTGTCCGCCAAAGTCTTGATCTAGTTGCTGCCGGGTGTCAGATCGTCCGTATCACGGCTCCTACAGTCAAAGACGCCGCCAATCTGAAAGAGATCCGCGAGGCGCTGAATGCGCGAAGATGCACCGTCCCGCTCGTGGCAGACATTCATTTTAAACCCGACGCCGCCCTCGAGGCCGCCCAGTGGGTCGAGAAAATCCGCATCAATCCAGGCAACTTTGCGGATAAGAAAAAATTTGCCACCCACGAATATACCGACGCCGAATACGCAGAGGAGTTGGAGCGCATCGAGGAGAGCTTTACTCCGCTCGTGGCTCTCTGCCAGCAGCGCGGTGTCGCCATGCGAATAGGCACCAACCACGGATCGCTGTCCGACCGCATCATGAACCGCTATGGCGACACGCCTCGCGGCATGATCGAGAGTGCTTTGGAGTTCGCTCGCATCGCTCGTAAACTCAATTTCCACAACTTCCTCTTCTCCATGAAATCCTCCAACCCCAAGGTCATGATTCAGGCTTACCGCCTGCTGGTGGCTTTGCTGGACGAGCAGGGTTCGGACTGGAACTATCCCATCCATGTGGGCGTGACCGAAGCGGGCGAGGGACAGGATGGTCGCATCAAGAGCGCCATCGGCATTGGCTCGCTCCTGCACGACGGCTTGGGCGATACTATTCGCGTGAGCTTGACTGAGGATAGCGTCCATGAAATTCCCGTCTGTGAGGCGATGATATACCAGTCTGGGCGTTTGTCCGCCAATGGTGCTCTGCCCTCAGGCTTTGGGCAACCCGAACGCCGAGATCCCTTCCAGTTCACCCGCCGCGAGTCTGAGCTGGTTGACCTCGCACCTGCGGGTGTGAAAATCGGTGGTGAAGAACTAGTTCGCGTCGTCGTCTCCGAGTCCGCATGGGGCACTCTCGCACCCAAACTCCGGCCATCCGACGATGTGCGGCCCGAAGGCGTTTACGAGCAGTGTGGCGTAGTTGAACTCGACCCCGTGTCTGGCTTCTCATCGCCCGAAGCGGGCCGACCTGTTACCGTAGCCGACTCGTGTCCTCTCAATGTCATCGGAGCTTTCCGAGCCCTGACCGCACGACTGGATGAACTTGGTGCGAAAAACCCGATTATCCTCAAGGATTGCCTTCGCCTTGATCAAGAGGATGCTGACCCGGCCCTGGCTCTGCTGGCCGCCTCCACGGCGCTCGGCGCTTTGCTCTGCGATGGTATCGGCGATGCCATCTACATCCGCCGCGAAAGTGGACATGGCGCGGCTCTTCAGCTCGCCTACAACATCCTCCAAGCAGCTGGATGCAGGAGCTTCAAAACAGACTATGTGGCCTGCCCAAGCTGCGGGCGCACCTTGTTCAATCTCCAGACGGTCACGGCCAAAATCCGTGTGCGCACCGAGCATCTCAAGGGTGTGAAAATTGCCATCATGGGCTGCATCGTGAACGGTCCAGGCGAGATGGCCGATGCTGATTTTGGTTATGTCGGTGGAGCACCGAACAAGATCAATCTTTATGTCGGCAAGACTGCTGTGCGCTTCAACATCCCCGAGGAAGAAGCCGTGGATCGTCTCGTAGATCTAATCCGCGAGCACGGCAAATGGAAAGATGCCGAACCCACCCCCCTCAGCAGGTGAGTGAGTCCTGAACTCCGCGGAGACGAGGAGGGGGAAAGTAGAGTAGCACAGGCTTCCAGCCTGTGTCCCTCCATGGAAACAAACTCACGCGACGAACGGAGGGTGGGCAGGCTTCGCCTGTTTTGTATTTTCCACCTATTTGTCTAGGGTTCGTGCCCACCAGCAGCAGAATACGGGCTGGAAGCCCGCGCCACTTTTTGGGAAAGCGCACGCATAGGCTCGAGGGCTCTATCCCCTTGCTACTTCTTGTTTTTACTGCCTTTCAGAGCAGTTGTCACAACCCTTGTGATTTCAACAATTCGCGGCCTTTCGGCGTGATGGCTCGACCATTGTGTTTCCGTTCCACCGCACCGAGTCGCACGAGATAGGGCTCGATCAATTCTTCCAGATCTTTTTTGGAACAATCCACGCATTGGCTGATTGCCTGCAAACCCTTGGGCCCATTCTCGATGGCCTGCAAATATTCCCGGTCTTGCTCCTTCAATCCTTCAGGCGACATTTCCCAATCCTCGCGGGCTACCTTCCTGAGTGATTCTATCGAAAGATCCGCATTCCCGGCCGCGTGTTTTTGCACAAATTCATCCGCACAGGCTTTGGTCGTCCTCGGGTTCATCCTGCCGTAGCGGGCCAGTGCTCTCGCTACATCGTCCGGACACTTTGTGTTTTTGCATTTGTGTCTCTCGAGCAATCGAGTCACTTCTGCGCCCGCAATCTGTGCCATTTCATCCTCGGTATAGGAGCGCAGTTCGATCTCTCTGAAACGGGAGAGAAACGGCTTCGGCAACTTGCCTCGATCAGTCGTGGCGCAGAGCATCGTGGCCTTGGAGAAATCGCAGGATTTTCCCTTCGTTTTGGCCTCGCGCGTGTTCGGCTCAAACATGGAGAGATAACCATCAGCCGCATTGCCGAGTTCATGGACTTCATCCAGAAAAAGAACAAAAGGCGGATACTCAAAATGCTCCAACCCAGAACGAGCACCGTTGCTCTTGACCTCGATTCCTGCGTGTTCGAGTGCCCGATCAATGATTTCGATCAAGGTCTCTACCTTCTTGACGGTGTTAGCCTGTATGGAAATAAATGGGATCTTCAAAATACCAGCAACCCGTCTGGCTATCTCCGTTTTGCCAACGCCTGCAGGCCCATAAAAAAGCAGGTTCACCGCCATCGTCGGCGGCCTGTTTCTCAAGGCCAGAATAAGCGGACTCTCGAGCCTGCGTATGGCTTCCCGGTTGCCGATGTAACCTCGAAACCCTTCGCGAATAGCACGAAGTTCCGTCGGTTCAGGATTTTCAGGTTGTGGCCGGAAAACCAGCAGCCGCCCCTCTGGCATTTTACTCTTTCTCGCCAAATGAAACATCTGCATATAGGTCGCGATCTGCGCGACCTGCAATTCGATCTTCCCCTGCTGCCCGAACTTGTAATCGAGCAAAACCGGCTTGGCATTATCCGGCATCAGCATGACGGAATCCAGCTTACCCCGGATACGAACTTTTTTGCCAGAGGGCAGCGTCACCACGCATTGGAGATTTTGTTCTTCACTCTGGAATATCTCTTGGGGTTGTAGCGTTTCCTTGGACTTTCCGTGGAGTTGATCCACGATGTAATTCACCCAAAGCTTGGCAGCTTCCACGGTCAATTCGGCGTCCTCCAGCCCCCTGCGCTCTTCAAAAGCGTTGTTAAGCAGACTCAACAGACACCGGTCAAACAGTGCAGACCACAAGGCTACCTTGGCGTCTTCTGGAGTTTTTGTGGACAGCTCTAAAATGAAAGCATCCCGCCCTTCCATTCGGAAAAAGGTCGCTGCCCTTTCGAGCCATTGGTGCAACCGTATCCCGACTCCGATGGGCGAGACCTGTTCCGCAACTTGACACTCATTCGGAAGAGCTGAGCGGAAATCGGGGATGTGCATTTCGAGCACGCTTTTGATGTCGGAAACGGTGAAATCCTCCACGCCAGTTTTTTCAACATGCTCATCGAGTTTATCGGCGATGGCGCTCCAGATTATTTGCTGCAACTCGGGAGTGATCGTGATGGTTTCCAAGGCTGGTAAAGGTCTCATTCTGCAACACTCCACAAATATATTTTAATGTCGCTAGTCGTGTCCTGCCACACCTCACACTGCTCGTGAGCCAGCAGGTGCGAGCCGAACTCGCTCGCAGGTTTGCCCAACTGGTGCTCCAGCCGGTCTTGCGCGATAAACCGCGAACGCTCGATAATTTTCAAAGCCTCGGCCACAACCTTCGGCACAGGTCCGTTCAGTGGCGGCGGTGGAGGTGGGGTCACTGACACAGGCGGAGTTATCGGCGGGGTTGGCTCGGGATGGATGCGCTTTCTGAAAAAGTCAACGATGTCGTTATTGGTGAACAGGGGCGACTGTTTCAGCGCATCTATTAATTCTTGCTGGGTCAGTTGGCGTCCCGGCACTAGTTCCCCATAGCCTCCCTCGCGGACGGACGCCAGAAACTCGCCCAGCGCAATCAAAAATTTCGCTTGATCGGAATTGATCCTCTTGTAAGCGCCGCCACCTTTCTGGAACAGCCCGAGAAGCTCTGCCGTCTTAGTCTTGGCGCCCGGCGGAGCGATCGAGGCGTCGCGCAGCAACACAATACCAGCCGGTGCTGAAACGATGCGCAGCACGACATTCCTCAGCGCATTGGTGTTGCCATCGAAACAGACCACGCGAACAACGGTCTTCCCGTCCACTGTGATTTGCGTATCCGTGCCAGAGTATTGTGGGTGGACCATGTAAAGCGCCCCCTGCATGAAAGCGGCGTCCGGCGCAATGATCCCTACCAACTCGCGCACTCGCGCATCGCGGTCAGCGGAATTTAATGTGCAATCATCATCCTGCAATTTTTCTAAAAGTGCTTGTAACTCCCGTTCGACAGCTTCTTTGATGACTTCAGTAATGTCTTTATCTTGCTGACCTTCTTTACCTACATTGGCTTTATCTTCTACAAGACAGAGTGTTCTGTATTTCTCCGAAGCCGCATTGATCAAATTTCTTGCGTAAAGATTGGTGTAGGTTTCGGCAAACTCCTCCATCGCCTGCTGACTGAAAGGGATGGGGTGATGGTGACCTTTGTCAGTCCTTTTTCTCTTAAGCGCAGGAGAGTTGAGCCTGTGGCTGAGCAGGCTGATGATTTGATTCCCGTCCGAAATTGGTCGCAGCCTTATGTGTTGATCGCCGACCCGAGCCCAAAAAGCGTTGCCTAAAATATCCCGCCACCGCGCAAGTTTATCTGGTAAAAGACTGACCACCACATACCAGTTTTGGGTATTATCCAAAAGGCCTATCAGCATCTGCTCGATGGATTGCAAAGTCTCGGAACTCGTCACAGAGTCGAGTTGATCCAAGATAAGGATGCTGGGGCGGTCCGTGTGGCCTGCTGCATCTACAAAACGAAAAATTTTTTCAAAATCAACTTCGTTGAGTGGCGCCGCAACGCCGAGCTGGTCCAATTCTTGGGGCATCAGGGCATCCGACCCACGAAGCCATTCGAGCGCATATAGTGAAACCCGCACATCGAGCACTTGCAAAAACACTTTCAAAATATTCCAAGCACTCAAATCTTCGACTAGAAAAAGCTTCTTATCAATCAGTCGTTCTTTGACCAGTGCAGGATTTCTTTGAAGGATCTCGTGCAACTGTTCAGCACTATGCTGTGGTTGTAGTTCAGGCCAGAGTTCCCGCAATTTTTCACTCCCCAAAATACCCTGATACAGCAACGAGTGAATCTGCGAAAATGGAAGAATGCCCCCCTCTGTGTGCGCCGGTTTGGCAAGCGAGCTAATGACTTTGTCAACCATCTGTCTGCGCACCGTCATGGGATTATCAGCCAGATTCGAGACAAACGCGTAGTGGAATGTGCCTTGGATATGGCGCTGGAGCCTCAAGAAAAGATGGCTTTTGCCAGCTCCGGTATTGCCTTCCAAAAAACGGAGTCGGGTTGTCCGCGGATCAGCAACCCGCATGGCCTCAATATCATTACGAATCTCTTCAAAAGCGGCATGATTGATTTCTTGGACATCAGGAATTGCCGAGTTTTGCGATAGGATATCTTTTTCGCCGACTGATGTTTGAACAAAAGGATTATAGGGAAGATACTCTTTCATGACGGTATATTAAAATAGTCTCAGGGTGTGGATCCACTGGCTGGGCGCATATTCGAAAGTCACCTTGCGGTCGCTATCGCACATGGCTGCCCGTGCCGGTCCCGCTTGCACGATGATTTTGTGTTCCCGTCGGAGCTGTTCGATTGCCTTCTGAAAATCAGGCACGCCTACCTCACCTGCCGTTTGCAGGACGAACTCGTAAACAGCCCCTATACTCGGAGCATGGGACACTGCCGCTTCGGGACCCAAAGCTTGGATCGCTTGTAAAATAGAGTCGCCTAGAGGGATAGATGGCAGGGGTGGGGGTGGGGGTGCTACGGGTTTGGGTGATGGCGGTGCTAAAAAAATCTCGATGGCATCAGCGATCACTTGGGTATGGCGGATGTCGCGCCACTCCTTGGCTTGCTTTTTCAGCTTGGTGATCAGTTTCGCATCCAAGAAATCGGCGCCGACTGGAGGACGGTTTAAGAAAAAATCTGTCGGTTTGCCTTTGACGATCTGTTCGCATCTGAAAATTTTTCGCTCGTTGAGCAAGGTGCCGAGCACTTCGTCCAAATAAAGCTTGCTGGCTTTGGCTGCACCGAGTTGGGAAGCCTTCAAAGGCTTGCCCAGAGCCAGTTTCCCAAGGATTTTCTCCGCGATCTCCGCCTTGATCT
>DYRQ01000030.1:0-11710 GCA_020718645.1 Verrucomicrobium spinosum | reverse complement strand
TCCGCGATCTCCGCCTTGATCTGCCCCAGTGTTTTCTTTGATTTAGTCCCAGCCATAGCTGGAGGGTGAAAAAAAAGTATGATCTGTCAAGGGCAAGATAATAAGCCCAAATTCAGTCATAGCAGGCCATAGGCATCTGATATTGGTGTGCTGGTATTGCACCAGCAGCTCAAGCGACATCCATGATAACAGCTCAGCTTGACTCGTGCGGACATGCTGCGCTCGCAGAAGCTGCGGGGGGGGATTTTAAAAAATGAACGATTGGTGAAAATAACTGTTGCCTTTTTTCTGCCCTAGCCTACTTCGCAAAGGCGTATGGTGCGTCACTTAACGAAATTGGTTGCGGTTTTGGCGGGTTGCCAAATCGCTTGTGCAGGCGATAAAGACATTGCAGCCGTGGCTGCGGCTAACCCCGTGGACTCTGGCATTGAGATTACTCATGCTTTCGAGACCGAGGCCAGCTATGTGGGCGGCTCCCAAGCCTCCTACGGCAATCAGCACTATGGCGATGTCTCTGAGACAGCCGCTTCTGCGAGCTATGTGGCATCGCCACAGATCACGAGCAACGCTTTCCTGCGCCTCGGTGCAGCATGGGAACGCTACTCCTTCGATGTGGGTAACGCTGTCCCCATCCCTAACACGCTCCAGTCCACCAATGTGATCTTGGGTGTAGATTTCGGGATTTCGGACAATCTGCTGATGCGCTTCGAAGCGACTCCTGGTTTCTACAGCGATTTCGCTGACATTGATGCCGATGATTTCAATGTGCCTTTCGTCCTCGGCGGCTCTTATCTGGTGAACAGCAAGCTCCAGTGGTTCTTCGGCCTCCGCGTGGATCTCAATGGCGATATGCCGGTGCTGCCCGGTTTCGGTTTCCGCTGGAACTTCGCTGACAAGTGGGTCTTGAACTTCCTGTTGCCCAAGCCCCGCCTGGAATATGAGATGAGCGACAAAGTCACTCTCTACGCCGGTGCCGACCTCCGTGGCGGAACCTATCGCGTCTCGGAAAACTTCGGTGCAGCTTACGACCGCGATGACATGGATAACTCCATTGTCTCCTACAGCGAATACCGTGGCGGACTGGGTGCCAACTGGAAGATCAACTCGACCTTCACTGTCGAGTCTGAGGGCGGTTACACTTTCAAACGCGACTTCGATTTCATTGATGCTGGCGTGAATGTGGAAACTAAAGGCGCCCCTTACGGTCGCCTTGGTGTCACAGCCAAGTTCTAATCGAACGACCCATTTTTCGATTCAAAACGCACGGTTCAACCCGTGCGTTTTTTTTTGCTTGGTTCAAAATGGGAGTCGGCAACGGTCTAGACTTTTTGTGGCTTGTGCACGAGGGCGAAGAAGCTTTCGCGCACGGCAGGCGGAAGATCGGCGGGATGGCCGAGGTGCCTGTCGCAAAACACGCCGAGATTCTGTAAGGGGTCGCTCTGTAATCCGTGGCTGGCGCTCCATTCGATCAGATCGTCGGTGCATACATCTGCCGTGATGTCTTGCAACCCGCGCCTGTGATAAATCTCCGCCCCTTCGAAAAGTTGGTGGTGCCAGTAGGCTCGTAGGGTGCCTCTGGGTTTTTGCGCGTAGATCTCTTGAGCCGTCCCGCCGTAGTCAACGGTGAGCATGGCGCCCGTGTGCCACTGTTTTTTCCATGAGGCGAGCCAGCGATCCCAACTTTGGAATACTTCGATGCGTTGGCCTTCTCGTTGCAGAGAGGGTTCGCGCAGGGAGGGAGCATCAGGGTGGGGCAGGGGTGTTTGTGCCAGGGGCACCAGTTCTTCTTCGATCGCTGCTTCACCGCGGCGCAGCGCGATGGCGTGCCATTGTCCCGAGGTGAATTCCAGCAGGTCGCAGGGGAAGGCGTCCACCAGTTCGTGGCAGAGGATCAGAGCGGAACCGTCGCACGCGGCGAGGGCTGCTGGCATATCGTCGTGCCAGGTGACACGGAGGTGTGCCAGCCTGCGGCGTTGGGCTTCGCGGAAGGGGTTGGATACCTCGACGATGTGGTAGCGCAGGCGGAGTCTGAGAGGGAGGGGGAGGAGTCTGGCAATGGTGTGAGCCATCTCGCCGGAACCAGCGCCACATTCGATCAGGTGCCAGGGTTTCCACCACTGTTTCGGGGCGTGGCGTGAGGCCCAGGCGGCTATAGAGCGGGCGACATCTGGCAAGAGCGAGGCAGCGGTGGAGAAGTCGCCGCGCCGACCGGGTTCTCGGGCTTGGCGGGTGTAGTAGCCGCGCTCGGGATGGTAGAGGGCATCTTGCATGAAATCACGGAAGAGGAGCAAGCGGGAGGGTGCAGAGGGATTCTGCTTTTCACGCGAATCTTGTGCGGCATGATGTGGCTCCATGGACCCACTATTGAGAATTCTTGAAGAAAATGCCAAGACTCCCGTCGCTACGATGGCAAAAATGTTATCCCTGCCTGCTGAAGAGGTGGAGCGGAAAATCGAGGAGTATGAGAAGAACCAAGTGATCTTGGCCTACAAGGCAGTGATTGATGATGACAAGGTGGGCACGGACTTGGTGAAGGCGGTGATCGAGGTGCGCATCACGCCGGAACGCGGCGGCGGTTTTAATCGTTTGGCTGATCGTATTGCCAAATATTCAGAAGTCAGCTCCTGCTTCCTGATGAGCGGCGGCTACGATCTGCTGGTTTTCGTGGAGGGTCGGACACTGCGCGAGGTGGCGGCGTTTGTCTCAGAGAAGCTGGCGACGATCGAGGGAGTGCTCTCGACAGCCACGCATTTCATGCTGAAAACTTACAAGGAACAGGGCGTGCTGATGAGCATGGACGCCTCTGAGGAACGACTGAAAGTCTCTGCCTGATCCGAGCTGTGGCATCCCCAACTGCGCCTTCTGGAAGAGCACTCGTCGTGAGCTTGCACGATGTTCATACGGGTTCGGAGCAGCGCATCCGTAAACAGATTTCTGTGTTGCAGGGGCTGGGTGTAGAGAAGACCTCGTTGCTGGCAATCCCCCGCTATCATGGAGGTGCTGCGCTGGAAGAATCGGCAGGCACCGCAGGGTGGTTGCGGGAGGTGCAGGAGGCGGGGCACGAGATGGTTTTGCATGGTTATTACCACTTGCGAATGGAGCAGCCTGACCCGCCGGAGAATTTTTTCTGGACCAAGTTTTACACGGCCGGCGAGGCTGAATTTCTCGATCTCCCGCCGGAATTGGCAGCGGAGAGGATAGCTGATGGGTTGCGGCGTTTTGCTGGAATGGGGTTGAAGCCCAAGGGGTTTATCGCGCCGGGATGGTTGATGAGTGCCGCGGTGGAGCAGGTGATTTTTCAGGCGGGTTTCCTCTATACAAACACGGTCGGGGATATTCGCGTGTCGGGTGGGCGGCGGATAGCGGCTCGCTCGCTCTGTTGGTCAGTGCGAGCTGCGTGGAGACGGGTGGCGTCGCTGGGCTGGAACGCTCTGCTTTGGTTACGATTAAGCAACGCCCCCATCGTCCGCTTGAGTCTGCACCCGGCTGATTTAGAACATGAACCTATACGCCGCCAGATCGTGCGGATTGTGGAGGCAGCCCTGCGGGGTGGATGCCAGCCGATGACTTACAGTGAGTGTGTGGAGAGATATGGCCAAGTGTGATTTACAGGTTCATTCCAAGTGGTCCGACCGCCCGTCGGAGTGGTTGCTGCGCCGTTTTGGTGTTCCCGAGAGCTATACTTCACCCCAGAAACTTTACGACAAGGCGAAGGCGGCAGGCATGGACTTTGTCACCATCACCGATCACAACACTGTGGGTGGTTGCTTGGAGATAGCGGACAAGCCAGGGGTGTTCCTGAGCGAAGAGGTCACCAGCTATTTTTCTGACGGGGTGAAAGTCCATATCTTGGTGTGGGGCTTGTCCGAGGCACAGCATACCGAGATCCAAGAGATACGCCGAGATATTCGAGCCTTGTCCATCTACCTGCGCAGTGCGGGGCTGGCGCACGGTGTGGCGCATCCGCTTTTCAGTGTGGATGACCGCCTGACGGTGGATCATGTGGAGCAGCTTATTTTGATGTTCCGAGTGTTTGAAGGTCTCAACGGTCTGCGCAATCCTGTGGGAAATGAGGTGGCGCAGATTTGCTTGAACTCGCTGACTCTCGAGAAGATCGCCGAGCTGTCCGACCGCCACCATTTGCAACCCTACGGTCCGGAGCCTTGGAAAAAAATCCTGACAGGTGGCAGCGACGATCATGGCGGCCTGTTTATTGCACGGGCTTACACCGAGACGGGCAGTGCAGCGGCGACCCCTGCGGAGTTCTTGGAGGCAGTCATGCGCGGCGATGCCGGACCCCGTGGAGAGAGCGGCAGTCCGCAGACGCTGGCTTCGGGTATCTACAGCACGGCGCACCATTTCATCCGCGATTATCTCAACCGCAAAGCGCCCCTGACAGCGGAGCTATCGAGCAAGATGTTCGAACGCTTTTTGGCCGGGCAGAATCCGACGGCTTTTTCCTTTGGTGAGAAAGTGAACATCGTGGCGGAATCCCTGCGCAGCGGGCAGATATTTTCTATCCTGACACCCGGCGCCTCGATCCCGAGAGATCTGGCGGAGTTTTTTAATCAGCCCGCGCTGAGAAAGAAGCTTGAGGCAATCCAGAAAGCTGAGCCGACAGCCGAGCGGCGGACTTTTTTGATGGCCAGCGAGATTTCGAATTATCTGGGGTTTCGTTTTTTTGATCAGATGGTGAGACAGATCGGGGCGGGGGATTTCCTCGGTAGCCTGCAATCGGCCAGTGCCATGGTGCCTGTATTCGGCACGGTGACACCGTATGTGGTCGCCTTTCACAGCCTCTACCACAACCGCCCCTTGCTCGAGCAGCTCTCCTCGTCTCTCCTCACGGAGAAACCGCGCGTGCTGCAAAATGTCAAACGGGCTTGGCTCACCGATACGCTCGAAGATGTCAATGGCGTAGCCCGCACCATCCGCACGATGTCTCGCCAACTGCGGGCCATGGGCAAGGATATCACGGTCATCACCTCGCGTTCGGCCTTTGTGCCTACAGATGACCCGATCAAGAACTTCAAGCCGGTGGGTGAATTCGAGCTACCAGAATACAAACTGCAAAAGCTCAGTTTCCCGCCTGTGCTCGAGATGCTGGACTATATCGCACGGGAGAACTTTTCAGAAATCATCATTAGCACGCCTGGGCCTGTGGGGTTGGTGGGTTTAGCAGCGGCCAAGATGTTTGGCTTGCGCGTGTGCGGCATCTACCACACGGATTTTCCACAGTATGTGAAAATCCTGAGCGATGATGTGGTCATGGAGACGCTGACTTGGAACTACATGCACTGGTTTTACGGGCAGCTCGATACGCTCTACTCGAACTCCAAATATTATTTAGAACTCTGGAAGGCGCGGGGTATTTCCGAGCGGCAGCTCCGCATTTTCCCCCGAGGCTTGGACACAGATCTGTTCAACACCAAACACCGTGAGGGAAGTTTCTGGAAAAAACGCGGGGCCAAGCATCCCGTGGCGCTCTATGTGGGGCGCATCTCGAAAGAGAAAGACCTCGACCTCATGCCCGCTATCGCCCGGGAAATGGAGAGACTAGGACATAAAGTGTCCTGGGTGTTCGTCGGGGATGGACCTTACCGCGAGGAGTTGTCCAAACTGATGCCCAAAGCCCTTTTCACGGGTATCCTGACAGGTCTTGAGCTGGGCAAAGCCTACGCCTCGGCAGACGCCTTTATTTTTCCCAGCACGACCGATACTTATGGGAATGTCATTGTCGAGGCCTGTGCCGCTGGGTTGCCTGTGGTGGTCTCCGACCTCGGTGGGCCGAAGGAACTCGTCCGTTCGGGCGTGCCGGGTTACATTTGCGCGAGGGGTGATGCCGCAGCTTTTGCAGAGGGAGTGGCGCAGGCGTTGCGCCGGGGAGCCGGCAAGATGCCGACCGATCTTGTTTCGCTCTCGGGTTGGGATCGTGCGGCAGAAGCCTTCTGGGAAGGCAAAGACTTGTAGGGGCTGTTTGTTTCTCGGAGCCCAGGGATATCCGAGCTTGGGACACCCTGAGAAAACAACATAGCAGCGGAGGGCGGATCAAGAAAAAGATTGCCTCGGACTCCCTGTTGTTTTTTAATCATCCTTTCCTCGTTTAACGGGGGTTTAGCTCAGTTGGTAGAGCGTCTCGTTCGCAATGAGAAGGCCAGGGGTTCGAATCCCCTAACCTCCACTTTTTCTGCCATATCTTTTTGCGGGGAATGGTTTCGACGGTTTCAGGATTGATAAAATGGCAATTCTTGTTTTGGATAGTGTCGGCATGGAACTCTTACTGAAAAAAACACTTATCTCTGGCGCACTTGCTGCGGCCTTCACATTCACCGGCACGGGCATAGCCATGAGCGCGGAGGTGAGTGGCGCGGATTTTACGCACACCTCCTTGTTCGAGCGCCGTGTGCTCGACCAGATGCTTGGGCGCAATTTCACTGAGGAGTGGGAGATTCCAGCTGCCGCGAACCGATTTCATCCCGGCTTACCTGCCAGTCTCCATTTTATAGCTTGGGGTGCTCCTATTCAGCTTGGACGCGCCCAAAAAATGTGCGAGATCATCCAGCCTTTCGAACTCGTTGTCGGCTTCCACGAGCCAGCCAAGGAAGAGGCTCCAGCTAAAATGTTAGCTATCCACTCAGTCGTTGTGGAGCCTGAAAAGTGGCGTCAACTTTGGGGTAGTGTCAAACCGCAAGACATAGCCAAGCTCCAAGCCATCGCTGCCACTGGGGATGTCGATGCAGGCCGGAAAGCAGCCCAAGACGAAGCCGCTGTGCTCACCAAACTCAGCGGTGGTATCAAGATTGTTCCTGTGGTCGAACCCACCATTCGCACGGTGCTCTGCGAACTGCCCTCCGATGTTTTCCACCGTGTTTTCTTGGATATATCCCAGCCTAAACCCCAGAAAAAACTCAAGCTCTGGAACCAGGCTTTCCCAGAGTTTATACCCGCGCCGGCAGTCCCGGTGGCACCAGAGAAAAAAGCATCAAAAAACTGAGTTGCCCCCGGTGGCGCACCGGTAAAGAGAGGCTCCCGCCCAAAGGTGCGGGCTGAAGAGTTGTCATCCAATCTGAGACTGGGCAAACCGCTTGATCGCTTCGCGCAAGTTAGCCAGACCAGAGAGACGCTTGGAAGAAATCTGCGAGCCGATGCCTGCCTCTTGGATAAAGGTGGGCTCATGAGCCAACACCTCTGCTGGGCTTTCTCCGTTGTAGAGCCCACAGATGGCTGCGGCCACTCCTTTCGGGATGAGGGCATCAGCATCCATCTGGAAATGGCAAAGCCCCTCCCGCATCTCAGGGTAGAACCAGAGCTGGGACATGCACCCTTTCATGAGATATTCGTCCGAGCGGCAGGCATCATCCAATGCGGGATACTTCCTTCCCAGAGAGATCAGGTAGGACAGCTTATCGTCCATCGTGGGAAAGATATCCAACGACTCAATGAGTTCTCTCTGCTTTTGCTCGATTGCCATGCGAAAAGCTAGTGCGATACCCAAAAAATGTGAACCTAAATTCCGCAGTAGCACAGGCTGATTTGTAGAGTGTCTCATCCCTGTTTGCCTTTGTCAGCGACAGCGGTTAGCCTTCGGTCATGACAGCACCCATCCTGCACCTACCTGCCAGTGCTGCACCGGCCTCTCTGCAACTAGGTCCCTACGGTGTTCAGGTTCTAATTTCTGAAGCCGAAGAACTCTCCATGACCTGCTATCGCATCAGCGTAGCTCCTGAGCAGGCCACGGCTACGAGTTACCATCTGCAAGCCGAGGAAATCTACTACATACTCGCGGGAGCAGGCGAAGCCATACTCGATCATGAAACGCACACCTTGGCTGTCGGAGACTTCCTGCGCCTGCCACCTGGCACGCGACACTCCTTCCGTGCGGGTTCATCGGGGTTGACCATGCTGGACATCCACTCCCCAGGGTCACGCCCAGATCGAGATGTCTATTTCGAAGGCGGAACTCCCGAAGGGTTCACCCCCCGATAGACTAGCAAACGAGAGGTTTCGCACAGGCTATCGTCAGAGAGTGTGGTCTGGTAGCAAAGCGATAGTAGGTGCGAGACCAAGCCCATGAAACTAATGGGCGGATACCATCCTGTTCAAAGTCCTAAGGCAGCTAGGTCTGGTGGTCTATGATCTTCCTGCCACATGAGCCAGAAAAGCACGCCAGCCATGATGGCGCGATACCAAGCAAAGGGGATAAAAGTGTTCGTTTGCACGAAGCTGATCAACCATTTGACCACGATAAAAGCAGTGACCAGCGAGACGCTGAAGCCCACCAGCAAATCGAGCAACGAGCGTGAATCGAAGGCTCCAGCAGCCACGGCATCACCCACGGCATAGACGCTGGCCGCCATCATGGTAGGAATGCCGAGGAGGAAGGAGAACTCGGTGGCAGCCGGGCGGGTGAGGCCGCACATCATGGCTGCTATGATGGTAGCTCCAGAGCGCGAGGTGCCAGGGAAAACGGCAGCCAGCACTTGCGCCATGCCGATCCAGGCAGCCATGCTCCAAGTGATGCTGTCTGTAGCTTTGCGGTGGCGCAGAATCCACTCGGAGAGAAATATGAGGCCGGCGCCCACCAGCATGGCCATGGCAATAGGGGTCAGTTCCTCGGGCAGGGTGATCCCCATTTTGCGCGAGGTCAGCCCGCCGATGACAGTGATACCGAAAGCGACTGAGAGTTTGAGAATGTAATCGAGCTGTTCTGGAGCGCGGAAGTGAATGGCTAAATCGAGCAGCCTCTTCCAGTAGATGAGCACTACGGCCATCACGGCTCCCGACTGGATGATGATGTTGAAGGCGTCAGTTTTGGCACCCAGATAATACTCTGTAATCAAGAGATGTGCCGTAGAAGAGATTGGCAAATACTCTGTCACCCCTTCCACTACACCCAACAGAACCGTCACTAAAAAATCTTGAATTTGCATACCATGAATCAGATGAGATAGACAACGCACTGCACTGCAATGCTGATTCTTCTCAGTGTGCTAAGAGACATACGGCACAGGGTCAAGAAGGTCAAGATAATGCTCGGCCCGGACACGCAGCCGAGTTGCAAAATCAACTTTCCACCTCCGAGGGAGTCAGTCTCTGGCGACCGCGAGACGCTGGACTGATTTTTTAGCTGCAACACGGGCACGGGGCGATACGGATTTGATCTTGGGAACCGGCACAGGAGCAGGGGCGGCTTGGGTAGGATCTGGGGTTTCCAGAAAGAGGTAGCTGCCGCAGTTATCGCAGACGCTCAGGTCATCGCATTGAGTCAGATGGCTTCTGCGGCCTTGTGGGACACTGATGAAACAGGAGGTGCAGACCCAGTGGCGAACCGCAGCCACACTGCTCCGACCCCGGGCGCGTTTGCGGTCGTGGTGCGCCAGAATGGGAGCGGGTATATCGCCTCTCATACTCGTGACCTCACCCGCAGCAGACTTGTAAGCGTTCGTGCGAAAGCTATGCGCTGCCATCGTCTCCTCCAAGAGATTGAGGCGGAGCAGCGACCTCATGATCGTCTTGATATCTATTATCGCCTCTTCATTCTTACGGATGATCTTCATAAGAATTGTTTATCCAAATACAATTTGTCACGCAACCTCAATCATACCGAAACAGAGACAATAATCGGTATACTTGGTGGTGGATAGGTGTTTTATTCTAGGCTAGAGGCTTGGTGGCTATTGCGATGTCTGGGATCCCTACGAGCTCCGTCCGGACTGCCACGATCAATCCATCCACTGAGTAGGACTGGGCGGGGGTGACTGAAACATCTATGCGAAACCCCGTGTTCTGGAGCTGGACGATACATTGGCGGTGCAACTCCTCAGTGTGAGTCGAGATGAAGATCCAGTCCACGGCTTTTCGATCGAATGCCTTCTGGCATCCCTCGAGCATCTTGGACTCACTCCGTTGGATGTCGGCGTGCAGCACATGGAGCCGGTCTATTTCATAGCACTCCATGAGCGCATCCACAGACCACATCGGCTTTCTGCCGCTGAGGTGTTTGGGGCGTGCCCCGACAGCACCGCAAATGAATTCACCTTCCATCTTGTTCAATAAAAAGTTGAGTCGCCCCATGTTGAGCGCCCTCATGTCGGGCTCCACGAGCAGGCACCTCCCGTGCTGGTGGACTTGTTTGAACCAGAGAGAGTAAAAGCCCCAATGGGCACCTAGCTCGAGCATGACGGGAGAGGGAGGGAGTTTCAGCAGCATCTCTTGGAATGCGTGTTCCTCCTGCGGTTCATGCACGCCCTTGTTTGCCAAGAGCATCCTGTCGTATTCTGTGGAGTAGTAGGATCCTGTAGCGACACGCAGCCCGTTGTGCATGACGATGTCATTCCCACATTTTTTGCCAGCGTCAGGGACGCGGGGGATGGCATTATTGTCGGCACAGGCCAAGGTGAGAGCAATTCGTTCGTTCCACTCGCCTGTTTTCACGCTGCGTTTTTTCCTTACCTCGAGCTTGCGAATCACACGAGAGGCGCGGATGCGGAGACGGGGGGAGGGCGAGAAAAAAGCCAGCATCCTGAGGCGCAAGTTATCGGCACATGACATATTCATCATAGAGCGAGCATGACTCCCACCCGTTCTCATGGACAGAAAAAAGAGGTGGGGCTTGGGGTATGGCCAGCCAACGGACACACCGGACGAGAGCGGGGCAAAAAAAATGGTGGTCGGGCTACCACGCACGACCACCATCAAGATGACAAAGTAAAAGAATCAGTCTGTTACTTCAAAGCTTCGACAATAGCGGTGGTGTCGAGGATGTCTTTGGCTGTGAAATCTTTCTTCAGCAAATTGTTGGCTTTGAGGAAAGCGTTCAACTCAGTGAGGTAGGTTTCCAGTCCGCCACCGGCGGCGTTGCGGGCTTTCTGCTCGTCGGCAGTGTGGATTTTGACGGAATCCAGCATGCCTTTGATATCGTCGTCGGAGTTTTTGGCACCGGCAAAAGTTTTCTCGTTCAGCACTGTTTTGAGGGCTGCCATGTTTGCGGGATCTTTGACCCATTTCACAGCCTCGACCCAACCTTTCATGATTTTGACGAGATCGTCTTTGGGGATTTCCTTGACCACATCGGTGCGAGCCACGAAACCTTCGGGGATGACGCCGGGGTAGGTGGCGCTGGTGGCGGCTACTATTCCTTTACCTTCACGCTCGGCGCGCAAAGCTTCTGGGTCGTAGTTCACGATTACTGGGAGGCGGCCTTGGATGAAGTTGTCAGCCATGGTCTGGGGCTCGAGTTCGACGAGTTGGACATCGGAGAGTTTGACACCTTTGTCCCCGAGGAATTTGCTCAGGAAGAAGGTGACCGAAGGTTTGTCGAGATAGACGCCGAGTTTCTGGCCTTTGATTTTGGCGAAGTCCACATCGGGCTTGGCGATGATTTTGTCGCCGCCGTTGGACCAATCGGTCTCGGCCAAGATCGTCAGGGGCACGCCATCCATATACATGCCGACCCAACTGCCGATCATGTCAATGGCGATATCAATTTTCTTATTTTCCAGTGCCGTGTTCAGTTCTTGGTTGCTGCCATAGACGGTGACTTCGACATCAACGCCGAGCTTTTTCCAGAGGCCTTGGGTTTCGGCCACATTGACTGGACCGAAAGCGATCCACTGGATGCTGCCGATTTTGTAGGTGCGTGCCTCGGCCATGTTGGCCATGGCGAGTGACACGAGAGAAACTGCGAGGGTTCGGAGGATGTGTTTCATAC
>DYRQ01000005.1:30602-56409 GCA_020718645.1 Verrucomicrobium spinosum | reverse complement strand
CGGCTTCCAGCCGCTTTTCTGCAAAAAGCAGAAAATCTCACACGGAGGCGCGGAGGGGGAAATTGGAAAAGAATCCGTCGGTGACGGACTCGTCCTGCGGCGAGCCAGACCGCTCGGAATACACGGTAAAAAAGGGTGCGGTTACTCTGCTGGCTCGGCTTTTTTCATCTCGCCGAGTTGGGCTGTGTAGGCGGCGAGGAAGGGTAGTCCGCCGAGCGCCGGGAGCAGGTAGCGCGAGGTGCAGAGTAATCCGAGAGCCGCGCCTGCATGGGCGTTCATGTAGGCTCCAAAAAAGTAGATCAGTGCGCCGTCGCGCGTGCCTACACCAGCAAAAGTCAGAGGGAGTAGCCCCGCTAAAATAGCCAGCGGCGCGAGAGCGAGATTCGAAAGCAGCGGGACATCTGTGCGCAGGGCCAGACAGAAAAGCCAGATCTGCACCAGATGGAGAAACCAGAGGAAGACCGAGATCACTGAGATGCGAGTGAGGAGTGCGGGGGAATTCCAGAAATAATCCCGAATTTCCGCCCAAGTCGCATGAAACTTTCCTAGCTTCGCGCCTATTTTTTTCGGGGCATATTTTTCGGCTGCCACAAAAAAGGTTTCAGAGAACTTGGGCCAAAAAAGCATCAGCAGCCCGAAGATCAAACCGCCCCACACCGCGGCGGTCATAGTCCAGAACAGACCGTTTTTGTCAGGGTAAACCACGAGGCCAAGCGCACACCAGGCCAGCAGCGAGAGCATGTCGCCCGCCTTTTCAAAAACCACGATGGAAAGCGCCCGCGTCCCGCTCAGATGCCCGCGATCCCGCAGGAAATAGGCTTTGGCGATGTCGCCCATTTTCGAGGGTAACACCATGTTGAGCACGCTGGAGGCGAGGATGAGTTTGTTGGATTCCCCGAAGCCGAGCGAGGTGTCCGGCGGCATCATGATCTGGAAGCGCCACGCTGTAATGGCTGTGAGTGGAACCACCATCAGCAGGCTCAACGCCATCCAGAGAGGGTCGCATGCGGCAAAGACGCCGACGATGCCCCGGAAATCTATTTTCCAATAAATCAGCGTCAGTATCCCGAGGCTGACGACTAGGGAGATGATTTTTTTCATCGTGGAATAGCCTGTGTCAGAGGAGGCGTTTGAGGGTGTAGGGATGGCCTGGCTGGAGTTTGCGGATGTCGTCGGTGATGTCGAACCACGGCTGGAGTTGGCCTGCTTGGAAGGTGCGGCTCATGACATTGTAAATCGAGGTCTGCGAACCGCCAATACCTGCGGCTTCCACCACATCCCAGCCTTCGCCGTCGAGCGTGTCGGTGATCTCCCACGCGCCGTTGATCCAGCGAAATTCCCGGCGGAAAGTGTAAGGGGTTTTCTTGGCGCCCGTGATCAGGATGGTCTGAAGGAGTTTCCGAATCAGGTCTGGGAAAAAGCGTCCGCCAGTGAGCATGACAGCCCTGAGTATCAGCATGCGCATCGGGGTCATCTCTTTCTGTTTGGCCCAGTGCAGGTGGCCGGAGATGGTGATTAAATCCTGTTCCACGCTCACATCGTAGTCCGAGATGATATGGCCCACGGCGTTGCGCAGGGCACCCTCGTTGCGCACGCGCAGGGAGAGGTGTGTGTCTGAGGCTGCCAGGCTGCCATGTCGGAAGATTTTGAAAACGCCGCCCTTGTTGAGCGCGATGTAAAGTTCGCAGTCCTCGCGGCGGTCAATGAGGATGTTGGCACCGCGCAGCCATGTGCGGCCTTGGGGGCGCGGGTTGCGGTCAGGGCGCTGTGGCACGGCATCGCGCCATGCTAGCAGGTAGTTCCACGAATGGTGTCCGATGATGTGATCGTCGCTGTAGCAGGGGCCGAGTCCAGCACGCAGACCTGTGAGAAAACGGTCGCTGATTTCCAGTGCCTCCGGCAACCATTTGCCTGCGAGTTCGAAGCCGTGCGGGAAAAAGTTGTAGGTGTTGCGGCTGGCGTATTCGCCCGCGTAGGAGCCGTCCGGATGGATGAATTCCGAGGCGAGGCTCACGGCGCGTTCGATGGCTTGTTTCAGCCGTTCATCAGGCTCCAATTCGTGCAGTCGTGCTAGGCACGAGAGGGTCATGGTGTGGTAGCCGGGATCGCATCCCTCGTATTCCGGGAACCAGCCTTCGGAGTGCTGCCACTGCAACACTTTCCTGAGTCGCTTGGTTTTGGACTCCGCCCATTCTTCCGTCTGGAGCAGCCGCCCGGCCAGTTCCAGGCAGAGGACGATCAAGGCGTGGTGATTGGTGAGACGACCGCTCTCTTCGTGGTGTGCAAGCCATGTGGCGCGCTTGCGGAAAAACTCGAGCATCTCGGCGTTGTCGAAGCCGAGCAGGTTGTAGGTCTCGAGGCAGGCTAGCAGCGAAAAAGCGCCAGCACCACCGGCCCGTTCGTAGGGGTAATAGTCATCGCAAGAACCGTCGGAGTGCGCTGACCGTGCAGCGAACAGGATCGCAGCCTCGCACCAGTCGCGCAGAGCTGGCTGTTGGTAAAAAGAATTGTAGGGCAGGTCGGCTTGGTAAGCGAGTGCCACGGGCCAGACGAACTCTTGGGACATGCCACTCGGGAAATCGAGAATTTTGTAGTGCCAAAAATTTCGGTCGAAGCACCCGTAGGTAGGGCTGTGGGGATTGCGGTCTAGCTGCGTCAGAATTTGTGGAATATTCCTCAGCGCTTCCCTCGCATAAATTTCAACCGACATTGTGTTTCAGAGCCTCCGTTGGTATTAAAAAGAAAGATCATGCCCGATCATTTTTTTTCGTCAATCTTCTGCAATAGCTCTTCTGCGGGCACGAGCCGGGCACCCGCGCCCTCTCCCAAAGCCTGTTTCAAGAGTGGGGTGCTGCCTTTCAACCCTGTTGCATAGGATTTTCGCCAAGGGTCCGGGAGCAGTTTCTTGGCTTGGGCGGCGTGCTCCGGCCAGTCCGCTGGGTCGAGGTAAAAATGGGTGATGCCATACCCCTGCACAAAGGCGCGGATAGTGTTCGAATCGGAACTGCTCCACACAGCTAAGCTGTCGGCGATGCGGGCCGAAGCGTCGCGGTAGAAACCCGTGTGGTAGGGTAAGGCAAGCTCGACGGAACAGAGGGTCGCCTGACCAGATAACAACGGGAGGGTGGACGCAATTTCATTGCCAGGAAATGCAGCGATGAGCACCTTTTTCCCATTCTCGTGTGCGAGTTGGGAGTGGACGGCTGTTGCCTCCGTGCCGCTGAAAAAGGGCACATCCACAGTCGCGGCATTGGCCGCAAACAGGGCGGGAATCAGCGCCCAAGCCATCCACGGACGCAGGTGTCCGAGTAAACCAGCCCCTGCCACTGTGGCCACAGTCAGCACGGCAAACTGCGCATAGCGAGAGGGGTGGAATAGTCGGAACCAGAGTGCATGTGACAGCAGGAAAAGCCCTGCGCCAATACCCAGTAAGAGAGCGAGTGCGGTCCAAGTATCCTTGGGGAGGACGGGACTCCGCGAACGCCACGCGGCGGTGGCAGCCACAGCAGAGGCCGCGATCAGCAGCAGCCACGGCAGCTCGGTGTCCCGCGCCACAAAACCGCTTCTTGCGCCTGTTACCCAGAAATTCTTTGGGTTGGAATCGAAATATACCGCCCGTCCACCGCGATGGAATTCCGGTTGCTCGAGCGCCTGTCCCCGGGTGATTTTCGGGCCGTAGGGAGCAAGGGCATGGGTTTGGAAAATGACAGGTGCTATACAAAGTGTAGCGGCTAATACAACTTGTGTTAAGTGTTGGATTCGTTTGTCACCACGCCAAGCCCGCAGGGCGAGAACCAAAGATAGTGGTAGCATCAGTGCGGCCACGGGGGGGTAGAAGCAGGCGCAGGCGCCCAAGGCGAGCGCTAAACCCCAGCCATCCGCGGCGAGGAATCGCCCGAATATCCACAGGGAGAAAAAGTAACTCCATCCTCTGGGGGTTCCGCTCACGAGGTCGTCCGAACTCCACGCCAGCGCCTGAGCCAGCCAGACGAGGAGGAGTGATTTGTGGGCGCGGGCATCGGGATTGTCTCCCGCCCAAACCCTGCGCCCCAGACCCCAGGCGGCAGCGGCCAAGAGCGAAGCGGACAGGAGCGGCTGTCCCCAGCGAGCCCAGTCGAGTGGACTGCACGCTCGGGAGGTGATCCAGTCCAGCACCCGCACTCCGGGAGGGACGCTGGCGGCGAAGTAATGCCCGAAAAGATCGTTGGTCGGTTGCAATCCCAAGATGTGCTGGCGCATGTCATCTTGGAAGGGAGCCGGGCGCCCGATTAAGTGCGCGGAGGCATGGTAGCAGAGACCGAGGACGACGGGCAGGACGCAGAGCCAGAAACGGGCTGCGCGGGGGAGGGTCACAGTTTCATGCGGCGGTCAATCAGATCCGCCAGCAGCGCGATGAATACCATCTGCACCCCTGTGAGCGCCAAGGCAAATCCGAGCAGGCCCAGATGCCCGTTGCGGGAATAGTCGAGAGCGCCTTTGGCCACGCCCGCTACCACCAAAAACATGGCGGGTGGCAGGAACACATTCAGCGGTTTGAAGTAGGCGCAGATGCGAATAATGAGGATGGTGAAATTGATAAAATCCCGGATCGGGTGGATGGACGATTTGCCCACACGCTTGAGATAGTTGATCGGGAGAAATTTCACCGAGTAACCATTGGTCAGCATCGAGAGCGTAATCGTGGTAGTGAAGGAAAAACCGTCTGGGTAGAGGGAGAGGAACCGCATGGCGGTATCTTTGCGGAACACGCGGAAGCCGGAGTTCAGATCGGGAATCGTGCGGCCGCTCAGGTATTCGCTCAACTTGGTGATCATCCACTTGGCCGGCCTGCGCAGCAGGGGCACTTGCACGATCTTGCCCGTGCGCGCTCCCACAGCCATATCGCAGGTCTGGGCAGCCTCGACGAGGCGGGGAATATCTTCGAGGGGATAGGTGCCATCAGCATCGGTGATGAGGATGCGATCATAGGCGGCGTGCTGCATACCCAGCTTGAGCGCAGCGCCGTAGCCGCGGTTCACTTCGTGTTCCAAGAGAGTGATGCCCAGTCCGCGGGCGATCTCGCCGGTTTTGTCGGAGGAACCGTCGTTGATCACGATGATCTCGTAGGCGTGCATCTTCTGGAGAGCGGCGCGGATGGTTTCCACGGTCTTCTGGATGCTGGCTTCCTCATTGTAGGCGGGCACGAGCACGGTGATCCCGCTCGCGTTGTTATTGTGCTCCTGTGTCATCATGGTCTCCCTACACAAAAGCCGGACAAGGGGGCACGGGACAAGTCTTTTCTTGCAGACCGTTCAGAGAGGCAGGGTAGCTGAAGACAAGTAGAAGCGTGGGGCAGGTCAAGATTTCTGGGCTAAGAAGGGGGTCAATAATTCGGAATATCCTGCAAAACAATCGGGGCGGCTGGGGTGAAATCCGCTCGAAATCAGCTTCGCGTTGGAGACTCGTTTGCTGGTTAAGCCCCGTTTTCCAGAACGGGTATCAGACCCGGATACAGGTTTCGGCAGCCCCATTTTTTCTGCGAGGAAATGGTAAAGTTCCACCTGTTGCACCGGGCGGCTGTCGCAGACATTCCACACGCCAGCCGATCGGTGCGTGGCGAGTTGAAATAATGCGGCAGCGACATCATCGACCCATGCGTGATTCATCCATCGAGTGCCTTCGCCATCGAGTGATGCTTGACCCCGTGCCACCTTGTTCAGCGTATGCGAGCGGCCTAGCCCGTAGATGCCCGCCACTCGTGCTACAGCACCGCCGCGGTCGAGGATCACCTGCTCGGCTTCGAGCAGCACCCGTCCGGTTTCGGTCGGGGGTTCGGTTGGGGAAGTTTCCTCCACCCACTCGCCGTCGTCTTGGCCATAGACCGAGGTGGAGGAGGTGAAAACCAGAGAGGCCGTTGCTGCCAACCTCGACAGGCACCGTGTTCCTTCGAGATAAACCTGGCGGTAATCTTCTGGGTCACCGCCCGAGGAGGAGGCGCAATGCACGGCGGCATCTACGCCGCAAAGCTGGAGCGCAGCGGCATCCCAGACAGCAGGGTCCGAGGCGTCAGCCGCGATCACATCCAACCCCTCACTGGCAAGCCGCTCGCGACTTTCTGGACTGCGAACCCAGCAGAGCGGTTCCCATCCACGGGCACGAGCGAGCAGAGCCAGCCGCTTGCCGACAAAGCCGCATCCTACGATTAACAGTTGAGGCATGGCTACAAGCTGGCGCTATTCGCGGAAGCTGCAACCCAGTTCGGACTTGAGCGCGGCCTTGAGCGACTCGTGCAGTTTGTTGACTTCGTCGTCGGTCATGGTTCGTTCGGCGGAACAGTAACGGAGTGAAAACGCCAGCGACTTTTTATCGGCAGGCAGTTTCTCGCCTGACTCGTCGGAGAAGAGATCAAACAGCGTAACCGACGCGGCAGCTTCGGGTTTGAATTGGTGAATAGCTTCGAGCACTCGACCTGCGGGCAGGGTGCGATCCACGACCAGCGCGACATCCCGCTCAGCAGTAGGGTAGGAGGACCACGGAACAAATACGCGCGCGGTTTCAGGCTGGTCGTCCAACACAAACTCGGCCACGGTCACAGGTTGTTTGATGCCGAGATCTTTGAGTTCCGAACGAGTCGCGGCACGGGCCGTGACCCCGTGAAGACCCAGCGCGTCGAACACCCCTTTGAGATCAAAGAGATCGGCAGGCCGTTCATCGCTGTGGCTCCAGTGTGGCGCGGAGACAGGGCCGGAGACGAGACAGCCCAAAACCCATTTTTCTCCCTCGGGTTTGTAGGTTTTGCCCAACTCAAAAAGCCGGAGAGATTTGTTGCCTTGGTGAATGTTATCCGCCGCTGCGCGGAGTAATCTGGGGAGTAGCGAGTCGCGCAAAAACTTTTGGTCTTCGGTCATCGGATTGCGCAGGGCTACGCCGCCGGTTGCCGCTTCGAAGGGAACCGTCACTATCTCAAAAAAGCCGAGCGCGGCCAGCTTGTCTTTGAGGGTGCGAAACCGCGCGTAACGGGCGTCCACAGCAGAGAGGGGTGAGGGCTCGAAAGAGCGGCGGGAGGGCACTTTCTCTAGGCCCTCGGCGCGAATAATCTCTTCGATCAAATCCGCCTCGCGCACTAAATCGCCGCGCCATGAGGGAATGGAAAATTCCAGTAAGTCACCGCTGGTGGAGGAGTTCTTACATCCGCATTTCTCCAAACTGGCGATAACACGCTCTGCGGTCAACGGCAGGCTGAGCACGGAGGCAGCGCGAGAAACTCGCACGGATACCGTGCGGGGCAGCACTTCTGGCGAACCGCAGAGGGTGGCAGCCTTGGGCGTGGCTCCACAGAGTTCTTGCAAAAGTTGTGCGGCGCGGTCGCGTGCCCTCAGACAGAGTTCGGGATCCACTCCTCGCTCGAAGCGGTAGGAGGAATCAGTGACCACGCCCAAGCCGCGAGAAGCCGACCTGACCGAAGGGGGATGGAATCGTGCGACCTCGAGCACGATCGTGGTAGTATCTGCTACTACCGAGGAGGGTTCACCGCCGATGACCCCGGCTATGGCCAGAGGGCCAGACCCATCGGCGATCACGGCTTCGCTCGAGTTGAGGGTGTATTCTTTACCGTTGAGAGCTGCGATTTTTTCACCTGCCTGAGCGCGGCGGACGCTGAGGCCGCCCTGGATTTTCCCTGCATCGAAAGCGTGCATCGGTTGCCCCATTTCCATGAGCACGAAATTGGTAATATCCACGACATTATTGATCGGACGCAGGCCGACGGCTTCGAGCCTCTGCGCCAGCCACGAGGGGCTTGGACCAACGCGCACTCCTTCGAAGACGGTCGCGGTGTAGAGCGGGCACAGTTCGGAGTCTTCGACGGAGACGGCGAGCCCTTGGGGTAGAGTGCCGAGAGCCGGTGCAGCGGCGCGGGTTTTGGGAGAGCCGAGCCCGAGGAAAACCCACTCTCTAGCCATCCCTTCGTGGCTGAGTAGGTCAGGGCGGTTCGGTGTGATCTCGAGATCGAACACCGTGTTGGCCGGGTAGAGACTCTTGACCGGAGTGCCCAAGGTGGTCGAGGGGTCGAGGATGAGAAGGCCGGAGTCATCGCCCGGCAAGTTCAGTTCTTTGGACGAGCACATCATGCCTTGCGAAAGTTCGCCGCGCAGTTTGGATTCTTTGATCTTGAAATCGCCCGGCAGGACCGCGCCCGGGAGAGCGAGCAAAATGCGGTCACCTGCTTTGAAGTTTTTGGCACCACAAACAATCTGTCGCACCTCGGAACCGTCGTTGACTTTGCAGACGCTGAGACGGTCGGCGTTGGGGTGTTGCTGGAACGAAAGAATTTCCGCAGCGACCACCTGTTTGAAGTCTGCACCTGTCGTGGAGATGCCTTCGACTTCGATGCCGCCCATGGTCATGCCGCGGTCGAGCGCTGATACCTCTGAGCGCACCTCAACGAAGTCCGCTATCCATTCCAAAGAAATTTTCATAGAAAAACATGTGGCGGCAGGAGTCGTGCGCGTCAAGCCACCCGTCGCAGGAGCCAAACACCTTCTTGGAGGCAGGGTGTCGTCCATTCGCCCAATAAAGTGAAGCCAGCACCCTGCATCAGGGCACGAAAACCAGCCGCGCTGAACCGCGTGCTGCGGAAGAGTAACAGCTTGGCATCCGTGTCGCGCCTACGGCTGATTGCGCGCACTTCCGCCCAGGTTCCCTCCTCGACCACTTCAAATTCCGGCGGATCTACGACTGGAGCGAGACCCGACTCCCGCACCCACTCCATGAGCCACTCGGAAGTTTCCGGATTATCGTATTGAGCCAAGATATGAGATTCGATCAGACCGCCGCATTCACGGGCGGAACCGCCGAGGTTGGCGCTGCACAAAAGAGTGTCTCCCGGCGAGCAAAGAGTGGCCAGTTGTCGGGCGAGTGCGGGAGGTTCAGAATTTGGGAAAAGGCCGAAGGCCGTCCAAAGCCTCGGCTGTTTCAGACCGTGACGCGCGATCCAGTTGATGAGAAAATCTGTTTCAGCAACATCGCAGGCTATACCGTGAGAGGAACCGCAGAGCGGGGCGCACAGCTCGAGTGTCTGGGTTGCCAGTGTCATCCCAGCATCCACGACGCCCAAGTCTGTTTGCACGCCAGCGGCGGCGAGTTCTTCGAGGAGCCGTTTTTCTTTGCTGCCACCGCCGGGACCCAGAGCCACGAGCGAGCACTGGGGCTGGAGCCACTGGCTGGTTATCTGGCGGAATGCCTCAGTGTAAATACGGGCAAAATCAGGAGAGGCGGTGGCTGGTGAATGGCAGGCGGACACCCGGGACCAGAGACGGCACTGGTTCGGCGTGAGGTAATGAAGTATCGAGCTGACATGATTGGTAGTCAAAGCTACATCTTGTAACTTATTGGTGGTTTCGGATCCGACCGACGGATGTTCTTCCACGGAAATAGTCACGGCTGACCCGCCCTGCGCCTTGCTTCGCCCTCGGTGACACTCTGGAAAGTGGGTGCGATATTCCATCCACCGGATACCAGCAAATCGGTGCCCGTCACCTGTGCCGCCTCGGGGGAAGCGAGGTAACGCACCGCACCATAAATGTCGGCGGGCGTCGTGCGGCGGGTCAGCGGATACTCGGTGCCACAGGTCAGTTCCTCGCTGGATTCCAGCACGCCGGGAGAGATGGAGTTGACCGTGACACCGTGCTCTGCCTCGAGAACAGCCAAGGTTTGCACCAGCATCCAGACACCAGTTTTGCCCACATAATAGCTGAAGGCGGGTTCCGTAAACCCCGCTCTACGCGCCATGGAATCCCCGAGGTGGATGAGGCGGCCAGAGCCAGTTTTCCGGAGCAGCGGCAGGGTGGCGCGGGAGATAAAAAAAGCGGCGGTCACCGTGCTATCGAGACCCTCACGCCATTCTTGTTCGGTGAGGTGGTCAATTTTTTTTGGGGTAAACGAGCCACAACAGTTCAGCACGAGATCCACACGACCGAACTCCCGAGCCGCATGATCCGCCAACTGAAGCGCTCCAGATTCGGTAGAGAGATCGGCTTGGCACAGAGAGGTGGTTCCGCCCGCTGTCAGGATGGCATCGCCTGTGGCCTGTGCAGTCTCTGAGTTGGAGCGGTAGTGGAGCACGGTGCGCCAGCCATCGGCGGCAAGGAATTTGGCTAACGCTGAGCCGAGATAGCCGCCAGCGCCGCAGATCAGTGCCACTTTCGCCCGTTGTTCATGTGCCATGCCCGGTGAAATTGGCACAGCTCCTGAGAATGCAACAGGAGAATTGCTCTTGTCAAAATTGGCGCAGCACCTGCTAGAGTTCAAGGAACGAGATAAACCACGATGTCTGAAACTCCCACAACCCCGGCGACGCAGCAGGAACCCCACATTTCCAATCCGTTCCCTGATGGTATTCTGCATGCTCTGTTCAATGATCTTCGCTACATGGAATTCGAGCCTACACGCGGGCAGTTGCCCCGCTGGTGTGCGGCTTGTATGGCCAATGGCGCACGCCTTGCCGCCCGCATGCCGGGTGCGGTTCAAAAACAGGCTCAGTCTCTCTGCCTGGGCGAGGCCATGGTGCTCTGGCCTTCTCTAGCACAAGAGCTGACCAAACCTCGTCCGGCAGATCAGAATCCTGCTGATTTTTCCCGTGCCGCTTTCACCGCTTGGTTGCCCAAGGTGTTCGGGGCGGAATTGGAAAATGCCGGGAGCGATAACGAAACCATTTTTTCACACATGGTGGCGCTCGCCTGCGGGCTCGGCGTGATGGCGTATCGCGATACCCACCTGCTGGCGGGTGAGTTTCTTGCCTGTGAAGACGAGTTGCCCTTGCATCAACGGTTCATCGCAGACCGGTTGCTCCAGATGGCCGAGGCGCCTGCCAACTTGCTCACGCGCGATCCCATCGTGCGGTTTTTTTATTACAGCTACACGGGCGGCCTTATCGAACGGCAAACCATCGCCGAATTAGCAGCGGCAGCACAGTCGGGGCAGGATCCCTTTGTTAAGCCCGATATTTTTTCGTGGATTTTCAAAGGGTTCGAATATGGGCGTCGTCTGGCGCAGGATTCCCCCGAGATGGCAGAAGCACTCTTGGAAGAGATGGGCGAAGCGCAGCGCATCGAGTTGGTGAAACTCTACGGGCGATCCAGTATTTCCAACTTTGTCCATCCCCCGGCGCTTTCCCTGCTCGGTGCGGCGCTGGAGTGGTTTGGAAACACCTCCGCCCGCGAAGCGTTCGAGGATGTGGGCATGGGGCAACGCATCGAAATCATCCGCGGCGTGTTCGACTTTGCTTTTTGGATGGGGCTGACCCATCACCGCTCTCTCGATGACAAAGATTCGGGTTGCGATTTGTCCGAGGAGTGATCCCCTACAAGCTGGTCTCTCAGCCCAGTGTTGAGAGCCTGCCGGACAGGCGCTGTGCCTGCTCCTCGAACTCCGCGAGCTTGGCGCGCTGCTCGGCGACTTTCTCATCACCGGCTCTCTCAACAAATTGCGGATTGTCCAGACGCGTCTGGATCGAGGCTATCTGTTTGCGGGTTTCATCGAGCTGTTTACCGAGACGCTTTTTCTCGGCTTCCACATCTACCATGCCTTCGAGGGAGAGGAAGAGATCACCCAGTGCAGTGACAGCGGAGGAGGAGTTGGCAGGTGTCACGCTCTGTCCGATCAACTCTACTTCTTCAGCATTGAGCAAGGTCTTGAACACAGCAAGTTCGGCGGTGATCCATGATGCGCCGGAACGCAGGAACCACCGCGTCTTGCGGTTGCCTTGGATACCATTATCGGAGCGCAGGTGGCGGGCTTGCGAGGCTGCTTGATACAGGGTCTGGGCTTCGGCCCCCCAACCCTCCGGGATGGTAGGAGCCACGGGCCACGGCGCGAGTTGAATGGTTGTGCCAGTCGAGAAACCCATGCCATGCCACAGTTCTTCGGTGATAAAAGGAGCGTAGGGGTGGAGCAGGCGCAAGACACGGCTCAGCACGAAATCCATCGTAGCCAGCGTGCTGCGGCGGCGGGGGGTATCCTCTCCCATGAGATCGGGCTTGGCTGCCTCGACAAAATGGTCGCAATAATCGCCCCAGACAAAATCATAAATCCGCTGGGCAATCTCGCTGAAACGGAAGCCTTCGTAAGCCTCTTCGATCTTCGTGATTGTTTCCGCCAAGCGCGAGAGAATGCCTTGGGAAAACAGGCTCAGCTCCATGGAAAATGGGTCGGCCTGCGGATCCACAGTCCCCTGCATGAGCCGGAAGCGGCAGGCGTTCCAGAGCTTGTTGCAGAAGTTGCGTCCCTCGACGATCTGCTGTTCGTCGTAGCGCAAATCTTGCCCCTGCGGCGCGATGCGGATGAGCCCAAATCGTAATCCGTCCGCTCCAAACCGGGCGATGAGATCGAGCGGGTCGGGCGAGTTGCCGAGTGATTTCGAGAGCTTGCGTCCCTGCGCGTCCCGGATGATACCTGTGAAATAGACATGGCGGAACGGAATTTCTCCTTGGTATTCCAGCCCGGCCATGATCATGCGAGCCACCCAGAAGAAAATAATATCCGGTCCCGTGACCAGCACAGTCGTAGGATAAAACTTGGTGCGCGTAGCGTCATCCATGGTGGCATAAGGCCAGAGCCACGAGGAGAACCAAGTATCGAGCACATCACTGTCCTGCACCCAACCCTCGCCGGGGGACTCCACCTGCACGAGTGTCTCGCCGCCGCGATACCAGACCGGGATCCGATGACCCCACCAGAGTTGGCGAGAGATGCACCAGTCTTGGATCTTATCCATCCAGTGATCAAACACGCGCTCCCAAGTGTCGGGGTAAAAGCGGATCAAGTGCGAACGCACCGCCTCGCGTGCTTCGGCTGTCTTGGGATATTTCAAAAACCATTGCTCGGAAAGCCTCGGTTCCACGGGCACATCAGCGCGTTCGCTATAGCCCACATTGTTTTCATAGGGCTCCTCTTTCACGAGGCGCCCCAGCTCTTTCAAAGCCTCGACAGCTTTGGTGCGCGCTTGGAAACGGTCGAGCCCCTCGAAGTCTTTGCCCGCTGTGGTATTCATGGTGCCGTCCGGCGCGATCACCTCCACGATGTCGAGCCCATGTCTCAGGCCAATCTCGTAGTCGGTCTTGTCGTGGGCGGGGGTGACCTTGAGCACGCCTGTGCCAAATTCGAATTCCACAGCCTCGTCGCCGATCACCGGGATGAGTGCTTGGTTCTCGAGGGGTAGGGGACGACGAACTTTCTTTCCGATGAACTGCGCGTAACGCGGATCGCGCGGGTTCACTGCGACGGCGGTGTCGCCCATGATCGTCTCTGGCCGTGTGGTAGCGATCTGCAAAGTGGTGCCCGGCATGCCATCTACTTCGACGGTGAAATGGTAGAGAAACCCTTTTTGCGCCTTGGGGATGACCTCCTCATCGCTCAGAGCGGTCAGCGAGACAGGGCACCAGTTCACCATCCGTTTACCACGGTAGATCAGACCTTTGTGATAGAGGTCCACGAAAGTCTGCACCACCTGGGCGGAGTAACCTTCGTCCATGGTGAAGCGCTCGCGCGACCAGTCGCAGGAGCATCCCAGTTTTTTGAGTTGTTGGATGATGATGCCGCCGTGTTTCTCTTTCCATTCCCACACTTTTTCAAGGAACTTGTCGCGGCCCAGATCGTGCCGGGTCAGCTTCTCCTCCTTGCGCATTTTGCGCTCCACCACAGTCTGCGTGGCGATGCCGGCGTGGTCGGTGCCGGGCAGCCAGAGCACCTCTTGACCCAACATGCGAGCGCGGCGGGCGAGGATGTCCTGGAGCGAGTTGTTCAGCACATGACCGAGAGTCAGGATGCCAGTCACATTCGGTGGAGGGATGACAATGGAGAACGGTTCTTTGGTGGATTTTTCATCTCCGCGAAACACACCCGACTGCAACCAGTCGGCATACCATTTTTCTTCCACCGCTGTGGGTTCATAGGCTTTTGGCAAATCGGACATAAGCCCGCTAGCATTTCAAAAAATGCGCTCTTGGCAAGCCTGAGAGGAGATCGGGGCTCAATGATTTTTTTTGACGGGCACCAAATCTGGTGCAGTTTGGCTGCCGTTCACTCCAATTAAAATTATTACCATTACCGAGGATAAAAAAATGAGCGTATTAGTTTGTAGCCCAGCCCCCGATTTCACAGCCCCTGCCGTCATGCCCGATGGCCAGATGAATAATGAATTCAAACTGTCCGATTACAGGGGGAAATATGTGGTGCTGTTCTTCTGGCCCCTCGACTTTACTTTCGTCTGCCCCACGGAAATCCTCGCGCACGAAAACCGCATCGAAGCGTTCCGCGAACGCGATGCCGTGGTCATCGGCGTCTCGATTGACTCGCATTACACCCACTTTGCTTGGCGCAATACCCCGGTGGAAAAAGGCGGTATCGGCAATGTGAACTTCCCCATCGTCTCGGACATCAAACATTCCATCGCCAAAGCCTATGGCATTCAGCATCCCGAAGGCGTGGCTCTGCGGGCATCATTCCTCATAGACAAACACGGCATCGTGCAGCATCAGGTGGTCAACAACCTGCCACTAGGCCGCAATGTGGACGAGATGATCCGCATGATTGATGCCCTCCAATTTTTCGAGCACAACGGCGAAGTCTGCCCAGCTAACTGGCGCAAGGGAGAGTTGGGCATGAAAGCCGACCACGAAGGCGTGGCCAGTTATCTTGCGGCTAATGCCAAGGATATCTAGCCCGAGCTCCGCCTATTCAGAAACGGCTAGGGAATCTGTTCCCTGCAATTTGCTCCGTGCCATGGTGTTTGTGTTGGCTCAGGTGTCATGGCCGCTGCGGAAATGTGTTGGCATTTGAGGCGGGCTTTGACATTGCTCACTCCATGAAAACTTTGGCTGTGCTCGGCACTTCCTCCAACAGCGGAAAAAGCTGGCTGGCGACGGCTCTGTGTGCCTGGCTGGTTCGTCAGGGTATCCGCGTGGCTCCCTTCAAAGCGCAGAACATGTCCAATAACGCCTGTGCCACCCTCGAAGGGGGAGAAATCGGTCGTGCGCAAGCTGCCCAAGCGGAGGCGTGCGGTCTGCGTCCCGAACCCTCCATGAATCCTGTGTTGCTGAAACCCTCTGGGGCGCTCGGCTCGCAGGTGGTGCTCATGGGGCAGGCCACGGGGCATCTCCCGGCGCGCGATTATTATCAGAGAGTCGAGGAATTTTGGCAGGTAGCTGCGACTGCGCTGGATTCGTGGCGGGAGCGTTGTTCTGTGCTGGTCATGGAGGGAGCAGGCTCGCCTGTGGAACTCAATTTAATGGATCGAGACATCGCGAATCTTCGCCCTGTCCGATACACGAACGGGCGATGGATACTCGTCGCCGACATCGAGCGCGGTGGTGTGTTTGCTCAAATCGCAGGCACCTGGGCTCTGCTGCCTCAGGCCGATCGCGATTCGTGTCTGGGCGTGGTCGTCAATAAATTCCGTGGCGATCTCTCACTCTTTGCCGATGCCGCCGAGCACTTGCGCCAGCATGTCGGATGGCCTCTGCTCGGCACCTTGCCTTATGCGTCTGACCTGCGGCCAGACGATGAGGATAGCCTCTCCGACGACGCTGCCAGCTTTGGCGAAGGTCCGACCATCGCGTGGGTGCGCTTCCCCAGCGTAGCGAACACCTCCGACGCCCAACCATGGAGGTTGGACCGTGGAGTGCGCACGGAATGGACGGACTCGCCCGACACACTGCGTCGCGCTGCGGCTATTGTTTTGCCAGGCAGCAAAAACACGCTGTCCGATTTGGCTTGGTTGCGCGCCACCGGACTGGCTGATGCCGTGCTCGATGCGGCGGCTCGTGGTATTCCTGTGCTCGGTATTTGCGGCGGCTACCAGATACTAGGACATTCCTTGTCCGACACTGGCGGTGTCGCGGGTTCTGACGGTGTGGTGCAGGGCTTGGGTTTGCTCCCGGTGGACACGATTTATTCGACAGAAAAACTGGTGACACCACGGCGCGTTTCCTTCGAGGGCTGCTCCTGGGAGTGCTACGAAATACACATGGGCCGCACCTCGCTGCGGGGGGAGGCCCAGCGACTGCCTTGGGCGCTCGATAGCTCACCGGAAGGCGAGGGGTGTGTGAATGGCGCCGTGTGGGGCACTTACCTGCACGGTGTTTTTGATGCGCCTTCCACACGGGCCGCATTCGCGCAGCAAGCCGGGATAACAGGATTCTCGAGTTCAGGCCGGTTCTGGCACGAGGAACGGGCGCGTGTATATGCGGGCATGGCGGATTTATTGGAAAGCCATCTCAATTTGACTACTGTGCGGGATTATGTGGAGCGTTGACCCTTGGCAAATCGCGTTGGCTGTGGCTCTCGACCTTGTGTTGGGCGATCCACTCGGGTGGCCGCACCTCACGCGCGGGTTTGGATTTCTGATTTCAATTTTTGAAAAACAGCTCGCCAAATCGTGCGGTCGCACCGTGTTGGCGGGGGCACTGCTCTGGCTTGTCGTTTGCTGGGGTGGTCTCGGTATCTTGGCTATTCTTCACCATTATTCTTGGGGACTTGGACGCTGGTTGCTGGAGGTTTTTGTGATTTACCAATGTATTGCAGCTATGGATCTGCAACGGCATGCTGTGCGGGTGCTGCGGCCTTTGCGCGAGAAGCGCCTAGAGGAAGCCCGCCAAGAATTGTCGGCTATCGTAGGTCGTGACACAGCTCACTTGGACGAAAGCGAAATCAGCCGAGCTACTATCGAAAGTGTCGCAGAGAGTGCCTGTGATGCTTTTGTTGCCCCCCTGTTTTGGACAGTGTTCTTGGGAGCGCCTGGCGCTCTGATATATCGCGCCACGAACACGCTGGATTCCATGGTCGGACACCGCACGCCGGAGCACGAGAAAATCGGCAAATGGTCGGCTCGTGCTGACGATGTGCTCAGCTTCGTGCCAGCGCGACTGGTGGCGCTGATGTCGGCGCTGGTCTTTGGTATCAGCCGCTGGAACCAGATCGCCGCTGACGCAGTAAAACATAAAAGCCCGAACGCCGGATGGGGCGAAGCCGCCTGTGCCTACGCGCTCAACCTTCGCTTGGGCGGGGATAATACTTACGGGGGCGAACTGCACCGGGGCGAGGTGTTCCATGCGTCGGCACCCAAACCGCTCGCGGACGACATCACCCGCTGTCTGCGCTGGCATTGGGCGATAACAATTTTTTCCACGCTACTTTTTTGCTCGATCAAAATTTGGCTCTAACCTCATCTGCGCAGGGGTTACAAGGGGTGGAGATTCGAGATGCAGGCTAGGCTGTTCTATCTTTTATCCCATTTTAGCACTCCAGTGAGCCTCATGCGATGGACTGGCGAAGTTAACGAATCGCTGATGAGCCTCACTGAAAGAGTCTTTCCGTTATTTCTTCCCCGTTACGCCGTGGCGTGAGTTTTTCCGTTATCATTTTTCCACCGACTTGACGCCAAATCATGTGTGGGATATTGTGTGGATATGGCTACAAACTTGGAGATTGATGACCGGCTATTACTGAAAGCAAAGCAGGTGGGTGGATTTCGAACCAAGCGGGAAACGGTCAATGTTGCGTTGACGGAATACATCGCCAGACGGGAGCAACAAGCGGTGCTCTCCCTCTTCGGCAAGGTGGAGATTCACTCTGATTTCAACCACAAAATGTTAAGGGCGAAGCGGTGAGGGTGCTCGTTGACACCCCGATTTGGTCCGAATGCCTACGGCGTTCCTCGACTCCTCGCGAACCGTATCGTGCGGAACTGACCCGGCTCATCCAAAATGGGCTTGTCGAAATCATCGGTCCCATCCGGCAAGAACTTCTCTCTGGCGTGAAGGAGCCATCTCAGTTTGAACGATTGAGCAAAATGCTCTCGGCTTTCAGCGACTTACCTCTGGATACCGATCTATTTGTGGAAGCCGCCCGATTCAATAATTTATGTCGGGCGAAGGGCGTGCAAGGATCAGGAACGGATTTTCTTATTTGCGCGGTTGCAGTGAAATACGGTCTGGACATTTATACCACCGACCGCGATTTCCAGCGCTACGCCACCCACCTCCCCATCAGCATTCACAAGATGAAATAAGGCCGGGGTCAGTCCCTGAGATGGACTGTTTTGATAGCTATGGGTTAGTTTTCAACCCTGTTTTTGCACTTGAAAACATGGGCAGCTATCGAAGGTCTGAATTATTTGGCATCATAGGTTCCCTATTATGCTGAAATTGCTATCCCCGGATTCTCTATTTGCTCTAGGCGTGATCGGAGCTACGAAATAGGGTGAGTCTATGGAGATGATCAATCCTGAAACACCAGCCGCCGCGAGCCCCGGAAGAGTCCGTCTCAAGCAGGGCGCCTTCCAGATTTACACTGGAGAAGGCAAGGGCAAAAGCACGGCCTCGATGGGTCTCGCCTTGCGTGCCCTGGGTTGCGGTTTCCGCGTCTATTATTTGCGTCTCATGAAGCCCCGCTGGAAAACGGGCGAGCTGGCACTCCTTCCTTCACTGCACCCGAACCTCACTTACCGCAATGTCGAGCAGGACTGGATCCTCTCGAAGAGCAAGCATATCCCGGAGCATGTCGCAGCGATGCGCGAGGCGTTGGCGCGGGAGATGGAATCTCTCGAGGCGATCGTGCGTTCGGCGGATTACGACCTCGTGATTGCGGACGAGATCAATTATTGCCTCTACAGAGAACTCATTTCCTTGGAACGCGCCGTGGCGTTGGTGCAAGCCAGACCCGCCCTAGTAGAGTTGGTCTTTACCGGACGCTACGCGCATGAGACCTTGGTAGGCATGGCCGGCGTTGTCACGGAAATGCGGAAAGTAAAACACCATTTCGACCAAGGTGTCGAAGCGCGACGGGGCATAGAATTTTAATGGCGCACCGAGGGATTATCTTGGCCGGACTGCAAAGCGGCAGTGGCAAAACTGCCGTGACTTGCACGCTCCTCGCCGCCTTGCGAGAACTCGGCGAGCGGGTGCAACCGTGCAAGGTTGGCCCGGACTTTCTCGACACCGCTTGGCACCGGCGTTACGCGGGCGTTCCCTCACGCAACCTAGATACTTGGCTGATGGGCGAACGCCAAGTCCTTGGTGAAATCCAGAAATCACCAGCCGATGTGTTGCAGGTGGTCGAAGGGGTGATGGGATTGTTTGACGGAGGCGATCCTGGCAGTGATGCAGGCAGTGCGATGGAGTTGTCCCGATTGACAGGATGGCCGGTGTTGTTGGTGCTCCCGTGCGCGAAGGCTGGTCGCTCTCTGGCGGCTGCTGTGCGAGGGTTTCAGGCAGAGGCAGGGACGGGAAGCATCGCAGGGCTGATCCTGAACCAGACAGGAGGTGAGTCGCACCACGACTATCTGCGTCAGGCTTTGGAACCGCTGGGACTGCCGGTGGTGGGGGCTGTGGCGAGGGAAGGATGTCTCGCATGGCCTGAGAGACATCTGGGACTGTGCGCCGTTCAAGAACAGGCAGGGCCTGAGCCGAAGGAACTCGCTGCACTCGGTCTTCGCTGTCTTGATGTGCAGGGCATTCGCAGAGCCGCCCGTGAGTTGCAGTGGTGCGGGGAGCCAGCGGACGAAGTGGCAGGAACAAAAAGACTCGAAGGTCTGCGCATCGCTGTAGCTCGCGATGATATTTTTCATTTCTACTACGAGGCCAACCTAGAGTGGCTGGGTGAGCAAGGAGCGCACTTAGTAGAGTTTTCCCCACTGCACGATGCGGCGGTGCCTCGAGCTGATGCCGTGCTGATCGGTGGTGGTTTTCCCGAATCGGGAGCTGAACTCTTGGCAGAGAACAGAGAGATGTTGGCGTCGCTCCGCGATTTTTCACAGAGCGGCCAACCGCTCTATGCCGAGTGTGGAGGGCTGATCTATTTATCCGAAGGATTGCGTGGTGCTGACGGGCGGTTTTATCCTCTCTGCGGCATCGTGCCCGGAGCAGTAGAGATGACCGGGAGGCTCCAGCATTTTGGCTATGCTCTCGGTCAAGGAGCCCGGGGTGAAGTGCGCGGGCACGAGTTTCATTATTCCCGGTGGATAGAGGAAGAAAAGTGTGCCAATCTCTGGACTGTGAAAAAACGGAGAAACGGCACAGAACGCAGAGAAGGCTGGTGCGGAGGATCGACCGCGGCTTCTTATCTCCACCTCTGGTTTCCCTCGTGTGCCGAGCACATGGTGGGGATGCTTTCTCCACGGTAATCAGGCGATGATGTTAGACGAATAATAGCTTTAATCTTCGAAAAAATATATGGTGCATTGTATTGGAATAGGACCTGGAGAACCGTCGTGGCTCACGCTGCGGGCGAGAGATTTAATCGCGGGTGCAGAGGTTGTGGCGGGCTTCGACGCGGTGGTGAATTTTGTCAGACCCCACATCGCGCCGGGGGCGACGGTCATCACGATGGGCTACAAGGATCAGGTGGAGAAATTGGCTGAGATGGCTGTGCACCATCACGCCGGAAAAAAATGCGCGGTGGTATTCATGGGGGATGTTCATTTCTCTGGCTTCCAATTTTGGGAGCGAGTGGAACGGGCGTGCGGGCACCGCGTGGAGAGTGTGCCGGGGATCAGTTCCGCGCAGGTGTTAGCGTCGCGGGCGAGAGTATGTTTTGACGAGACCACTTTCATTACCTTCCACCGCCGCGGAGATATCGAGCCTTTCAAAAAACATCTGGCCAGCGCGTTGGAGGTGGGACGCAACGCTATCGTGATACCGCTGCCGTGGAGTTTCATGCCCAAGGATATTGCCGCCGATCTCGTGGCCCGCGGTATCCCCCCACAACACAAAATCGAAGTGTGGGAAAACCTTTCGCGCGAAGAGGCCTCGTGGCACGGCACACTAGGGGAATGCACGCGGGATTTCTCTGATATGAGCATCCTCGTGATCCGAGCTTTGGAGCCTATGCCCACAGGTCTCGAGGGAGAACCCTGACCTGTGATGAATCCTGACATTCCCAAAACTGGCGTTGTCGTAGCAGGGCATGGAAGCCGCGACAGCGAGGGCGTGGCCGAATTTGAGGCGATGGTGCGGCTGCTGCAAGAGCGTGTGGCGCCGATGCCGGTGGCCCACGGTTTTTTGGAATTTTCTAAACCCACGATAGATGAGGCGATCCGTTCGGTAGCAGCGCGGGGTGTCACGGAAATTTCTGTAGTGCCGGGGATTCTGTTCGCCGCGGCTCACGGCAAGAACGATATACCAGCCGAGGTGCAAGTCATGCGCCGTGAGTTGCCCGGAGTGCAGATCAAATTCGGGGCGCCCTTGCACCTGCATCCCTCCCTGCTCGCACAGTGCCGCGAGAGGATTGTGGAAGCCGAGGGAAGAGCGGGCGGGAGCGTGCCCAGAGACGAGTGTTGTCTCGTGGTCGTGGGGCGGGGCACTACGGATCCCGCCGCTAACTCGGATGTTTCGAAACTGGCGCGTATCCTCGAAGAAGGCATGGGATTTGGCGGATCATTCGTCTGCTACAGCGGCACGGCAGAACCTTCCGTGGTGGATGGTCTAGAGCTGGCTGCCAAGCTGGGGTTTGCCCGCTATCTGGTGCTGCCCTACTTTCTTTTCACAGGTGTGTTGGTCAAAAGAATCGTCGAATCCACCGAGTCGGTGGCGGCGAAGTATCCTCAGCTACAATTTGTATCGTGCGGTCATCTCGGGCCGTGCGATGCCGTGGCTGCTGCGCTGGCAGAACGGGCGCAAGAAGCGCAGCAAGGGCAGGTGGCATCCGATTGCAGCCTCTGCAAATACCGCGTTTCCGTGGTGGGCTACGAGGAGCAAGTCGGCCAGCCTCAGGCACCCCACCATTTGCATGTGCGTGCTGCGGCAATGGCACCTGTGCCGAATTTGCCAAAAGAGGCTGACACCCACCCGATAGAAGACCGGAGTTTCGAGATCATCGCGGCTGGCCGGGACTGGTCGGGTTTTGACCCGGACCATGTGGATATTCTCCAGAGGCTCGTCCATACTTCGGGCGACTACACCGCCCCGGACACCGTTTATATTTCCAAAGGCGCACCGGACAGCGGCCTGCGTGCCTTGCGTGAGGGGGCTGTGATCGTGGCGGATGTGACTATGGTGGTCAGTGGCATGAGGCGCAGGTTGCTCGATGAGTTTGGATTAAAAACATTTTGCGGCGTCCACGATCCCGAGAGTTTGCTCATGTCGAAGGCGCACAACATGACTCGCTCGGCTTCGGGTATCCGCCGGGCTTGGGAAAAATTTGGCAACGACTGTATCGTGGCTATCGGTGACGCCCCGACGGCTGTCGAGGAGGCCATCCGCATCATCAAAGAACATCGCTGGCGTCCTCACCTCGTCATCGGGTTGCCCGTCGGTTTTGTGGGCACGCCCGAGAGCAAAGAACATTTGCGTTCGTGCCTCAATATCCCGCGCATCACCAACTCGGGCACGCGCGGCGGCTCACCGTGGGCAGCGGCGGTAGTCAACTCGCTGCTGCTCCGACTGGCGGCGGAGAGGAGGCGCAGTGCTGGCGGCGTATGATCTCACGGCACCGGCGCCCAACGGTTTGCGGCGCGGTTTCACCACCGGCACTTGTGCCACTGCGGCAGTCAAAGCGGCAGCCCTACGGCTCGTGCTCGGCATCGAGTCCGAGGAGGTGGCTGTGCCATTACCTGACGGAGAACACTATCTGAGCGTGCCAGTGGAGGGCGTTGGGTTGGAGGGCGCCAGCAGTAGAGCCACGGTCATTAAAGAAGCAGGCGACGATCCTGATGTCACCCATCGCGCTCGTATTTCAGCCGCAGTTTCGGTCAACGCACTCGACCATCACCGGTGGTTTCGTGGTGAGGGTGTTGGCGTAGTCACCCAGGCAGGATTGCAGATCCCCGTGGGAGAACCTGCTATCAATCCCGTGCCACGCGCTATGATGACAGCGGCGTTACTGGAAGTCTGTCAAGATGCCGGCCTGTCTGCCGAGAGTTATTTTGATATAGAAATCTCGTGCGAGGGTGGAAAAGAAATCGCCCAGAGAACTTTCAATCCGAGGCTTGGTATCGAGGGGGGTATTTCCATCATTGGCACCACAGGCATTGTGGAACCCAAATCCCGTGCAGCCTTTCTTGCTTCGATCGAATTATATATCCGGGTGGCCTTGGCGGAATCACCCGAAGCTGTGGTGCTGACCCCGGGCAATCTCGGTCAAAGATTCGCTGTAGCCTCGTTGGGTCTGCCCCTACGGCGCGTGGTGCAAATGTCGAACTATGTAGGACAAGCCATGTCCTACCTGCGCTTGGCTCTGGAACAGCAGCAGACCCGTTTGCCCGTGCTCTGGGTGGCGGGGCATCCGGGTAAATTGGCAAAAATTCTCGACGGCGTTGAGGACACGCACTCCTCCCACAGTGACAGTGCTTGCAGCACACTGGTGGCGAGGGCTGTTTCTCACGGCTTTCCAAGTGATACACTCAAAAAAATTCAGAACAGCACCACGGCGGAGGGTATCGCCGAAATACTGCGAGAGGAAGTTGGGGCTGAGGCGTATTGGGACTCCGTGGCAACAGCTATTGCCCAGCGCGTGGCATCCGCTCAAAACCGGGTGGATTCCGTGCGTGCCATGTTATTTGCTATGTCCGGAACTCGACTAGGGGAGGGTGAAGCGTGAGTGGATATTTTTATGGCGTGGGCGTGGGTCCGGGCGAAGTCGGGCTACTGCCTGTGGTGGCATTTCGCGCCTTGCAGTCGTGCCAAAAAATCTATGCCCCCAAGGCCAAAAACGCGGGCGAATCGTTGGCGCGGCGTTGTATTGAAGGCCTCGGGCTGGATGCTTCGGTGTTCGTGGAATTCGAGTTCGATATGGATCCGGGTCATGACGCTCTGGTGGCTCGGTATGATGAGTTGGCCGTGCGGTTGGCGGAAGAAGTGAATGCCGGTTATGACACGTCTTTTTTGACCATCGGTGACCCGATGACCTTTTCGACTTATCTCTACACGCTCCGAGCGCTGTTGGCGAGAGTGCCAGGCTTGAGGCATCGCACCTTTCCGGGTGTCACCAGTTACTGCGCAGCCGCCGCCGCGCTCGGCTGGCCGTTGGGTGAGAGGAAAGAACAGTTACTCGTTCTGCCGTGCCCTGAGACTCCCGAAGCCTTGCGCGCCGCCATCGAGAAACACGATCTCGTGGCTCTGATGAAAATCGGCAAACGGTGGGGTATGGTGCGCCGTGTGATTGGTGAGATGGGCATCGAACCGTTTTGTGCTCTCGCCCATCGCGTTGGCATGCCCGAGGAGAAGCTTTTCTCTGCGGGCGATCGTTTGCCAGATGCAGAAGAAGTGGGCTACCTGTCCACGCTGCTGATTCGAAAAACCCCGCAGTATTCACAAGGAGAAATTATATGACCGTCTATTTTATCGGTGCCGGACCCGGCGCCAAAGATCTGATCACCGTGAGGGGGGCCGAGTTGTTGGCTCGCGCAGGGCTCGTCCTGTATGCCGGATCATTGGTGAGCCGCGACATGCTGGAGTTCTGCTCATCGGGTGCCGAGATTCATGATACCGCAGAACTGGATTTGGAGAAACAAGAGGCTCTTTATATCCGCGCCAAAGAGCGTGGTTGGGATGTGGCGCGCCTGCACTCGGGCGACCCGGCTATCTACGGAGCCACAGCCGAGCAGATGCGGCGCTTGGAGAAACTCGGTATCCCCTACGAAATCGTGCCTGGCGTATCATCTTTCACTTCCGCCGCTGCGGTGCTAGGTGCAGAATTAACCAAGCCTCTAGTGTCCCAGAGTATCATCATCACGCGCACATCGGGCCGTGCCTCACCTGTGCCCGAGGGGGAGAATCTTGGTTCCTTGGCAGCGCATGGGGCCACGATGGCCATTTTTCTTTCGGGTGCTCGCATGGATGAGACGCTGGCGGAGTTGATGAAATATTATCCGTCTGACACACCTGCCGCTCTTGTTTACAAAGCAACTTGGCCGCAGGAGAAAAAACTGTGCGGGACACTGCAATCCCTATCTGAAGAAGCAAAGCCGGAGGAGTGGCGTCTTTCCACCATGTTGCTGGTGGGTCGTGTGCTCGATGCGGGTGAGGCAGCTGAGAGCCAGCTCTACTCACAGGAATATTCCCATCGCTACCGCAAAGCCTCGCAGTGAAGAAGAAAACACTGGCTATCTGGACTGTCCGGCAAGAGGCACTCCCCGTGGCCCAACACTTAGCGTTCAGACTCGGTGGAGTCTGTGAAGCACCGACCGATGCTAGGAAAGCGCGTGAATCTTTCCGGAGAAAATTCCGCCGCTACGATCAGTGGATATTTATCGGAGCCGCAGGCATCGCCACGCGTTACTTGTCAGGGTTGCCCCGAGATAAAAAAAACGACCCGTGCGTGGTGGTGCTGGACGATGCTTGCCACCATGCCGTCCCGATCTTGGGCGGACACGAGGCCGGCGGCAACGAACTCGCCTGCCTTATTGCCCGTGAAACGGGCGCGTGCCCTGTGATCACCACGGCGAGCGAAGCGTGCAAACCGCTGGTGCTGGGTATTGGATGCCGAAAAGGCATCGCCCCCGGGGCGGTGGATGAAGCCGTGCGGGCAGCGGTAGAGAGTGTAGGACATGCCGTGTCCGACATTCGTGAAGCTGCAACGGTTGAGATCAAAAAAGATGAGCCTGGCCTGCTGGAGTGGTGTCGCGCCAATCGGGTGCCCTTACGAATATTTTCTGTGGCAGTTCTTGCTGGGCGGGCGTGGGTCTCGAAACCCTCGGCATGGGTGCAAAAAAACATCGGACTACCGGGCGTGTGCGAACCCTGCGCCCTGTTGGCTTCACCACAGGGAACTGTCGTAGTGCCCAAGATGGCTGTGAATGGAGTCGCTGTCTGTTTGGTGAAAAATCAGAAAGCACAGC
>DYRQ01000005.1:0-30502 GCA_020718645.1 Verrucomicrobium spinosum | reverse complement strand
CGCGGAGAAGCGGAGGGGGAAGTTTCTACCACGGAACACACGGAAAACACGGAAAACACGGAAGGGGCAGGGGAGTTTTTGGACAGGATTAACAAGATGGACAGGATTTTTTTGGAACAGAGTAGCAGAGGCGTCCTGCCTCTATTTGCTGGGAACCATGTCTTCCGCTACGCTTGCCATTTGCCTGCGCCCAGCGCGCTCTATTGGAAAATCTGGGATGAAACCAAGCGCAGCTTGTCGCACTCCATGGCATAATCTGGATTTCATAGCGGTGGCCGGGGAGGTGCCCAGCCACCGTTTGGTAAGCTATATCAGCCGAGTGTGGCTACCACTTCGACTGTTTTACCTGGGGTCAGAAGGTCAGCAGGGATCAGGTTGCCTGGGACAGCTTGACCATCCACTGTCATGGAGCGGATACCTTTGCAGACTTTGTCTGGGTTTCTGACTTCGATATGGACTGTGGCACCGCGGAACTGGCGAGTCACACGGAATCCCGGCCATTCCTTGGAAATGCAGGGATCTAGGCGTAACCCGTGGTAGTCAGGCTGAATTCCGAGGATGCCTTGGGAGATCGTGACGAAGGTCCAAGCCGAAGTGCCGGTGAGCCATGCATTTTTTGCTTCGCCGAAGGTGGGGGCATCTTTGCCAGCGATCATTTGCGCGTAAACATAGGGTTCACAGCGGTAAGTGTCTATCTGCGCCTGCTTGTTGGAAGGGCAGATGCTGAGATAGTATTGCAGAGCTTTTTCCCCCTCGCCGAGGAGACACCAGCCCAGATGGATCCAGGTGTTGTTGTGGCTGAAGATACCTGCATTTTCCTTGTAGCCGGGAGGGTAGCTGGAGACTTCACCCAGGTTGAGGTGGTAGGTGCTGTAAGCTGGTTGCTGGAGGACGATGCCGTTGGGGGTAAACAGGTGCTTGTCCACGCTCTCCATAGCGAGGCGCGCCCTGCCGTTGTCTTGTCCAGCGCCGCCAAGCACGCACCAGCCTTGGCTTTCGATGAAGATTTTGCCTTCCTCGCAATCCGAGGAACCTACCTTGTGGCCTTCGGCATCAAAAGCACGCAGATACCACTGCCCGTCCCAGGCATTATTTTCCACAGCCCCGAGCATTTCTTGGTGGCACAAGTCCATGCGGGTGGCGTCATGGATGCGGTTCATGGCTCGGTAGAGCGCTGCCATTTCCCGCGAGGCGTAGAGGAAAAGCCCCGCGATCATCACCGACTCGGCGATAGAGTCTTTCACATCTCCTGCGGTCTGAAAGGATTCGTTGGGTTCGGTGGAGAAGCAGTTCAAGTTGAGGCAGTCATTCCAGTCTGCGTGACCGATCAGGGGGAGTTGATTGGGACCGCGTTTGCGCAGGGTGAAAGCGATGCTCAGCTCGAGGTGTTCCAGCAGCGTGTTACGGCTGTCTGGGAGGTCGGCGTATCCGATCTGTTCATCGAGTATGGTGTAGTCGTTGCTTTCCTTGATATAGGCACAGGTGCTCAGGATCAGCCAGAGGTGATCGTCGTAAAAGTCACCACCGATCTCGGCGTTGCCCTTCTTGGTCAGCGGCTGATACTGGTGGTAACAGGTGCCGTCCGAGAGTTGGGTGGCAGCGATGTCGAGGATGCGCTGCCGGGCTCGTGCGGGGATCATGTGCACGAAGCCAAGTATATCTTGGTTACTGTCCCGGAACCCCATGCCGCGACCTATGCCGGTCTCGAAGAGGCTGGCGGATCGCGAAAGGTTGAAAGTGACCATGCACTGGTATTGGTTCCAGGTGTTGACCATGCGCTCCGCATGCTCATTTGGGCAGGATGCTTGGAACTTTGACAGGAGGTTGACCCAGAGCGTGCGGAGTTCGGCAAAGGCAGCGTCAACGGCCTTCACCGTTCCGAACTCAGCTAGGATTTTGCGCCCGGCCGATTTATTCATTACGAAGGGAGTATCGAATTTTGGCTCGTCGCCATGTTCTACATAGGCCAGCACGAAGGCGAAAGACTCCTCAGCGCCGGGAGCCAATGTCAGGTTGATCTGGTGCGATCCGATGGGATTCCACCCGTGGGCCGTGCTGTTGGTGCAACTTCCGGCCAATACAGCTTGGGGTTCGTGGAGCCCATGGTGCACACCGACAAAGGCATCGCGGGAAGTGTCATAACCATCCACGGGGCGAGTGCAGGCAAAGAGCGTATAGTGGCTGCGCCGTTCGCGGTATTCGGTTTTGTGATAAATGGCGGAACCTTCTACCTCTACCTCGCCGATGGAGTAAGTCCTTTGGTAGTTGGTCATGTCATTATTGGCCTCAAAGAGACAAAACTCGACAAAGGAGAAAAGGCTGACCGTCTTTGTTGTGTCACCCGTATTGCGCACAATAGTTTTGCAGATCTCCATGTTTCTACCGGGAGGGATGAAAAACAAGTTTTCAACCTCAATGCCATTCTTGGAACCGGTGATACGGGAGTAGCCCATGCCATGACGACACTCGTAGCGATCGAGCTGGGTTTTAGTAGGCTTCCAACCCGGATTCCAGATGGTGTTGCCGTCTTTCACATAAAGGTAGCGTCCACCGAGATCCATGGGGATATTGTTGTAGCGGTAGCGAGTCAAACGGCGTAGCTTGGCATCCTTCCAAAAAGTATAACCGCCGGCAGTGTTGGTGCAGAGACCAAAAAACTCATCTTGACCGAGGTAGTTGAGCCAAGGCAACGGTGTGTCCGGGCGCGTGATGACGAACTCTTTGTTGGCGTCGTCGAAGTGACCGTAGTTATTTGTGGATTTCATAGTTGTAATTTGCATGGTGGGTAGGTTGATAGGAGATGTAATCGGGGTGATTGGGTAATCTGGCTTACAGTGGGTGTCCTTACATAATTATGGTTCTATTAAGCAGATGATACCTGTTATTTTGCAAAGCTTTTAGCCCATTCTTGAATAGCCCTGTATTTGGGTGAACTTTCGGGGTCTTGGCCGACATATTCGAGCAAACCCCATGAACCAGCCTCGGTGTAGGGTTGCATGTCATTGAAAACACAAAAGAGTTTACCACCGATACTGGTCCAGCTGTTGAAGTATTTAAGATAGATTTCTCCCATGCGAGGATCGCGGTTGGCATCGGCAAGTAGTTTGACAAGTTTTTGGTTTTTATTCGCTTCACCTAAGGCGGTCAGGTGTTGCCCGCCTTCGTAGGCAACCAGTTGCAAGCCGAGCTGGTCTGCATATTGCTTTTGCTGCTCCATCCAGCGCGTGCATTGAGGTAGCGCTTTGTCTGTTAAATACTGAAACAACTGATCCAACGACCAGTCTTGCACAACATCAGCATTGGGCATGTCGGGGTTCCATGGGCTGGCTTTCAGCGGAACATTAAAGGTCAGATAGGGGCCAATCGCAAGACAGTCGGCATTTTTATAGGAGTCAAAGCTTTCAGCAGCAATCTTGGCTGCGCCGAGATTGGCAGCTTGGACGCCGATCACCTTTTTATAGCGGTGTTTGGGTTGGCCAGCATAGACTTCATCTAACAGTGCAAACATCCTATTGTTTTCTTTGGCATAATACATGAGCCCAGCCCGCCAAGCCTCTTTGTCTAAACCAAGTTCCTTCCCTTTCGCATTGGCATCTCTTGCTTGCTTAAACATCCCGTTCCACATCTCATTGGAAAACTCGTAATAGACCGTGAGTGATGGGTCCAGTTGATCGCGGAACATGGTTGCAGCTTTGCGAATGTAGTCATCCGTAGCCAAGTGGTGGATATTGACCCATGCATTGCGCTTGGCTTGGTTTGACAGGCGAACAACTTCTTCGAAAGGAATGCCGTGCTTCCAATATGAGCGGTGAGTAAGTTGGGGGCGACTTTCCCAAGTATCTATCGTAGAGTTGTTGGCAAGGAGCAAATCCATATAGCGGAAAGTTTCCGCGTTGCCCCACAACTCAAAAAGCCAAGGCGCAAAATACTGCTCCTGCCAATTCTTTTCGAACTTGGCTTGGACGAACACCATGTTTTTGGGATAGTTGGCAGGATTGACCGATTTCATCGTCATCTGCACAAACCCTTTGTCGTTGTTTGTCACCTGCACAACTTGTCTTCCAGGCTCCGAACTGACTAGGCGACCATTTCCACTCCATTCAATCTCTCCCTCTCCCTCATAAAGGAAAATATATTCTCCACCGGGAAAGCTGTCTGAGACCTTGGTCAGCATCAGGGTTGTTGCCCACTGGCCAGGTTTGAGCTCCTTCACATAGTCGTTTTCATCGAAGGCAAGGGCTTGTTGGTCATCCCACTTGCCCTCGCTCTGGCTTATCCAAGGGCGTGCCGTTTTCATAACATTAAGAAATGGCTGGAGACGGCTCCAATCTTTTGCCGAGTAGATATTGATCCCGTATTCCGCGTAAACTGGGGTAGCCAGTTGATTTCCCATGACAAAAACCACACCTGCCATGGCAATCAGGCGGAAAATTGATCCGAGCGAAATACAAAACAAGGTGTTTTTGTAGAAGTTAAGTATCATCAAAATACTGTTTAGTTGTTGGTCTTGGTGGCTGTTAGTAAATGTTTAATCACAGGGAGAAGTCCAGCGAGTGATCCATGAAGATAGCTACTGCATCAATTCTGAGGCTGTTGTTGTTCATTAGCTCTACGGGTTATTGCCCTGATGGAAGCACGCTTGACGGTTTGAGAAAACCCCCTAAAAATGGAACAAGATCCAGTTTATCCTATGCCAGTCACTCTTGCTCAGATCGCCCAAGCTTCTGGCGTTGGCAAAGCCACCGTTTCCCGTGCCCTCCGCAATGGTGGTCCGGTCTCCGAGGCTTCCCGCCGCAAAGTGCTCCGTGCTGCCGCACGGCTCGGCTACAGGCCAGATCCAGTCATGTCAGCTTTTGCTCAACGGCGTTGGGGTGGGCGAAGTGAGGACGGGACACCGCTGGCGTTTCTGTTCTGCTCGCGGCAAGATGTATTTTCTTCGGAGTGTCTGCTTGCTGCTCAGCGGAGAGCTAGTGAATTGGGTTACCATCTGAAGTGTCACCGACTCACTGAATTCCAGACGCACAAGCACGCTAGCCGCGTGTTGGAGCATACTGGTGTCCAAGGGCTGATCGTCTCACACCAACTGCCCAACGACTCTCAACTCGATCTGGATTGGGAGAAGTTTGCAGTGGTGTCCTGTGGACTCAGGCAAGACCGTATCCCGGCCAGCATCGTGATGCCAAATGTATTTAACGGTATGCGCCTCTGTCTCGAAGCAGCCCTCCGAGCTGGGTATCGCAAGCCTGGCATCATCTTTCTGCATGAAGGCCCCGATGATAATACGGCCTACCAAATGGGAGCCTACTGGGCTGCTTGTCTCAAAGGGTGGGATGGCTTCTCGCAAGCACCAGATTTAGGCATCCCTCCACTTTTTCATGTCCAGGACATCCGGCGCTGGTTTCGACATTATAAGCCCGATGTCATCCTGGGTTCCAACCATGAATTATACAACGAACTGAGTTTGGCTGGGTGGAAGTTTCCGAAGCAAGCCGCGTTTATCTGTTTTGGGTGGAACGACAAAACAGGGAGAATTGCGGGTGTGGATTTGCATACCGAGTTGATCGGAGCCTCGGCAGTGGATTTGCTGGATGTTCAGATACGATCTGGAAAATTTGGTGTCTCTACCAATAAAATTACTCACATGATCGAACCCTCGCTCCTATCGGGTGCTAGTATGCCATTCTGAACCTGCATCCAGAGGATATGTCCCCAAATCCATCACTTCATAATCTGCGGAACAAGGACAATATTGTATCAAGGTGTGCATATGAATTAGCTTGCTACTAGGATGAACCACCTGTAGTTGTTTGGGATTAGAAATTCTAATCTAACAGCAAGCCTGTGCTGCAAAATATTGTATATCGTTATTTATTAGGTACTTACGATATATATTGCATCGTGGTTTATATAAAAAGTGAGCGTGAGCCTTGTAGCTGGTGCCATCATCCATCATTCCAGTATTTATGACAACTGAGTGTGATAGACTAGAAAATGACATGCTTTTCATGCCTTAATGACATTCCAAATTTGGCAGAAAGCTGTTTATATTGCATGAGTATGAAAATTTTGCATTTCTTCCATCGGCTTGTGATTTTGTCTCTAGCCCTTTGTGCTTTGACAAGTCTCTCTCAGGCGGCAATCATCGTAGATTGGGGAAATACCGGGGGAGCGGATCTTGTTGTAGGCAACCAAAATTTTACAGGCACTAGGGATAGCACTTATGTTCCTGGCACTGCGCTTAATCCCGCAATAGGTGCAAGCTACTATAGTGTAAACACAAATAAGAACCCATACTTCTTTGGGCAGGCCTATGTCGCTAGTGGAACAATAAATACCAATGCAGGTAAAGTCTGGGATTCAGGAACAACATCTTATTTAAATGGGACTGGATTGTCGAGTGGTTCTGCAGGGAGTTCCTATTCCTTTTTTCTGTGGAAACAAGCTGGTAATGGGTCGGCCTATGGTTTTCAGAATGGAATGGATAGTGGAAATGTTACTGTCAATACTTTTACGCTTGAAAGCTCGCTAAATGCAACAACCAATGTTAGCGCTTCAGATTTTCGTTTTGTGCTATTACAGAGTGGTAGTTACTACATTTCGGATGCCATTAGTCATATTTCTACTACACTAAATCCAGCATTGTTAACCAATGTGGCGGCAAATAGTCTAAACTGGCATAATTGGACTGTTGAAGGTGCAAGTGGTTTTGCGAATGGAGGCACTGTAGGTTCGCTGGTAGGTGGCATGACTTTTGATAATATCGAAGGTGTCGGTTATTGGCATAATCTGGCGACGAGTGCGTCTGCGGGTATTAATGTGAAAAGCCAATATTTTAGCGTGGATGGAACAGCTGCAATTCCAGAACCTACCACTGTTGCACTACTGCTTTCTGGTGTTGCTGCCTGTGCATGGCGCAGAAAACGCTCTTCTACTCGCTAATGCTTTTTCCGTATAGTTACTTTTTGTCTGGAAGCGGTAGTTGAAGTTCTCACGGATGTGTGGTGCAGGACATGGCTTTGATACTGCTTGGGCGAAATACCAAGGCGGGCTTTGAACTGTTTGGAAAACTGAAATTGGTCGGAGTAACCCAACTCTGCCGATACCTCCTTAATGTTCTTGCTCAAGAGCAGGTGACACGCCTTTTTGATTCTGGCCTCAATAATATAATGTTTAGGATTGGATCCGATCTCTTTTTTAAACAGTGCCGTGAACGAAGATGCTGTAATAGAGAGCGCGGCTGCAATATCAGCAACTGTAATGTCAGGACGAGGAGAGGACTCCATCAATCTCAGAGCCTTGTGAAGCACCGGATGCAACTTATTCCCACGAGTATCCAAATCCACTGCTGTAGCGATCCAAGTGATAGCTTTGGCAAAAACTTGCCTATGATTATCCGTGCGTGTATCATGCATGGAGGTGATCAGATCGTCAAACATGACCAGTAATTGGTGATGAAGACCAATCTTCCACAGAGGTTGCTGAAGCGAGAGCAGCCCGACATCGGCCATATGCTTGGCGGTCTCTGTGTCCAGAACCAAAATCTGTTGAAAAAAATCTGGAGCCATGGGTCGTATTGCAAAAGCCGTGGAATAGCTCAAAAAGAGATCACCGGGTTCAACAGAATGCACGAGACCCATCCAATCGGTATAAGTGGCAGCACCGCGAATGACATAGTGCAGGACGACCCGGTCGGGGTGTTTTCTTCCCGTGGGGGGATGCCACTCATTATGAGGGCACCGGCAAGCGAACAAAAGCCGCACTTCATGGTTTTCTTTGCGCAAAAAACACAGTCCGTGAGACGGTTCAATAAAGGCATCCATACTGAATGGTGTAGAAGACAGAGAGTTGGCACCAACCATAAGTCATACTACAACTTTCTGATGTAAACATGCAAGACGAAGATTGTATATAAAACTCAAACAGAATATTACTAAACTACCAGTGTGTTGGCACTGTTTAACGAGTATTTTGCAGGTTAGATGAAAAACATAACATGAATCGAAGACAATTTATCAGGAGTAGTATTGGAGGTGTGCTCACTCCTATGTTGGCACTATCTGGGTTGCGGGCTGAACAACGCAATGATGCCAGCCGCTCCAATCTGAAGCCGGTGCTCAGTGGTGAAGATTGGCGGATCGCAGCAGCTCCTGATCTCACACATTTCGGATGGAAGCACGAAGGCCAGCTTGGCAGTGGCGCCAATGAGCCCAATGACCACACGATTTACTCTGACACTGATGGAGTCTGGCATCTTTGGGCTTGTGTGAGGAACACGGCGATCGGACGGGTTCTGGTGCATTGGCAAAGCCCAGATCTGTGCGCAGGGGACTGGAGATTGTCCGGCGACTATATCCGTGCTGAAAAAGGTGCCGGAGAAAGTCTCGTCGATTGGAAGGGACAAGAGTTCATTCAGTCGCCGTTTGTGCTTCGCTACCAAGGAACCTACGCCATGTTCTACGGGGGATACGATACAGGTCTCGATGCAGATGGTCAATCCACCACAGACTATGGACGAGCAGAGAAGCAGCTTTGCTTGATGGTGTCGCGTGATGGTAAAGGGTGGAAGAGGCACCGCGATGGGCAAGGATACAGCCGCCTATTTGTCGGACCGGGCGCGGTGCGAGATCCAGTTGTGGTCTGGCTGGGAAACTGCTGGGGGTGCTACTACTGCGGTCACGAAAACGGGCAAGCAGATAATGCGGGCATATATCTGCGAACTTCCAGTAATCTCGAGAACTGGTCGAATTGGAAAAGAGTGCATAAAATGTTAGACACCTCTGACTCCCCCGGTGGTAAATTAAAACCGGAATCGCCATTTGTGGTGAAAAAAAACGGACTCTATTATCTATTCCGAAGTCATGGTCCTGAGGATGGAACTTATGTGTTTTGCAGTGCTGATCCATACGACTTTGGTAAAGATGGAAAACATGACGACTTATTAGTCAGCTTTTTGCCCGGTATTACTGCACCTGAAATCGTCGAGGACAGCAGTGGCAATCAGTATATTTCGAACATCAGAAAACCGGATAGGCCCAGACAATACGAAATCCGACTGCAAAAGCTTGTTTGGGTGTCGTGATTTCATGCAAGATAACATCTTACACCATCGGTGGCTCGCAGTATGATTCGTCTGAGCCTGTGATTTTGAGACACATTCAGCTCTGTTCCACACCGAGTGCTCTTGCAAATCTGGGATAGAAACAGGCGAGTCTGCACCTCCTCGATGGACTTGTAGCATGCTGTTTCCGTTTTTTGGGAAACAGGGTGGGGAGAAGGCCTAAAAAATGACATAATTAACAGGAGTTTACACATTCTCATCGGTTTGGATTGTGCTACAATCAGCTATGCACCTGTTGTATGACTTCACTCGCAATCTCCTGAAACTTAAATTCAGATATGTTGTTTTGGCAGTGTTGCTTGCCAATTCCCACGCTGGAATAGCAGGCGGTATCGAAGTTCCGGTGCTGGATGGTCCCTGGATCAAGATTGCTGACCGTGAGCCAGATGTGGGTGAATACAACAATCCCGGCAAGCACAATGTCTGCGACTTCACTATTTGGCAGGATGCATCAAAAATGTGGAGGATGGTAGCTTGCGTGAGGCAGGTCAATTGGCCGAAAGTAGGGGAGCGAATCTTTTTTCAATGGGAATCGTCCGCCTTAGAAGAGCCCAACTGGAAGCCAGTAGGAGTATTTACCACACCGAGCGAGGAGTTGAAACAATACGCTTCGATCCAAGCACCGCACTGTTTTCCGTTTGAGGGGAAATACTACATGTTCTACAACGCTGGGACAGCGCCGGGAGAGTATGTCCCGTTTGACCCGGCCAACCCGCGAAAGGCCCGATCCAAGGGGAACTGTGCATGGTTGAAGGTGAGTGAGGATGGGAAGACCTTTACCGATGCGAAGAACACGGAAGGCGAGCATGCAATTTTTACGATGGGACGGGATGTGATGGTCTTTCACGACAAAGACAACAGCCGGTTCATAGCCTACTTTCAGGAGAAAAACATGCCCAGTGAGGAGCAGACAAAGAACGGAGCTATGTATTGCCGGACGGCGCCACGCCCCGAAGGTCCATGGAGCGAGCGGGCGAATATAGGGAACCAAGGGAACCCGGAGAGCCCTTTTGTGATCAAGCGGGGTGATTGGTATTACCTCTGGGAGCAGATGTCAGTATTTGCTTCGAAAGATCCAACGGTTTTCAACGAGGAGCCCATATTCAAAATGACACCAGGGGCTCAACACGGTTACTGGGCGCCGGAAATTATCGAGCTGGATGGACAGTTTTATATTGCCGGGTATGCGGGAGGTGGAATCTATTTGGCGAAATTCAAGTGGGTCGAAAAAACGGAAGAAGAGATCAAGACCTGGCGTGAGACGGAGTGGGCTAAGATTGTGGCATCCAAAAAGCAGCATTAAGCATCATAGCAGCCAATAATTACTAAGATAAAAATGAAAATAAAACTTAGGTGTAGTATTAAATGGGGTGGGGCACTAGCTGTTATGGCGTGGGCTGCCACGGCTTCAGCCGTCGATAAATCCATTCATGATCCAGGCAAGCCAAGGCTCGGAATAAACTTTTCACATATCGCCGATTGGAATACCGAGATAGCTTTTGTGAATCTATTAAAAAATTTCAGACCTTGGACCTCGCAGACCATCGGGAGCAATCAGTGGAATGATAAACGCCCCATCGAGCTGGATGAAAACGGTTATGTTAAAAAGCTATTGCCGGATCAACAGGTCATCACTGTTTTTGGTTCGGGCGAAGCCAAATATCCGGCAGGGGAATATCTTTTCCTGTTCGAGGGAGAAGGTGATATCGTTTTCGATAAAGGTGCGTATCAGGTGGATAAAAAAGAGCCAGGCAAGTGGATTGTGCATGCCGATCCGGCTAAGGGAAGATTTGATCTGATTATCAAATCGGTCAACGAGTCCAACTACCCGCGTAACATGCGAATGATCATACCGGGCTACCACGACAAGCAGGATCAAATATTTAGGGATGAGTGGCTGGCACCATGGAAAGAGTTTCAGGTTTATCGTTTTCTAAACTGGGCAAAGACCAACGGTTCGTTGCAGGTCGAATGGAACGACCGGGTCAAGCCAGGAATTGCCTTTTACAGCACCGACAAAGGCGTGCCCTTGGAAGATTTAATCGCGCTTTGCAACCAGACAGGGGCTAGTCCTTGGCTCAATGTTCCGCATCAAGCTACGGATGACTATGTGCGGCAGATGGCGGCGCTCGTGAAGGAGAAGCTCGATCCGAAGTTGGTGGTTTATCTGGAATATACCAACGAGAGCTGGAACAACCAGTTTCCTCAGACCCATTATGTCACCAAGATGGGTAAAGAACAGGGTCTTTCGGACCAGTGGTATGCCGGGTCATTTTATTACGCCAAAAGGGTGATTGAGGTGATGAAAATCTGGGAGGAGGTCTGGGGTGGACATCAGAGGATCGTGCGGGTAGCCCAGAGTCAGGCTGCCAACATGGTGGTGACCAAGCGGATTTTCGAAAACCCCGAGTTATCCAAGTATTTGGATGCTTTTGCGGTTGGACCTTATATTGGTATGAATATCCAGGAGGGAAAACCCAAGGACACGCCTACGATGGATGAGTTCGTGTCTATGAGTATCGAGCAAATCTTTGAACATCTCTTTACCGTAATGCTGCCAAATAATATTTTCCCCATCCGGATGCAGGCCAACTATGACTTTGCCAAAAGTGTCGGTTTGCCGTTGGTGGCTTATGAGGGTGGACAGTCGCTCACTATTATCACCAAAGAAAAGAGTTCGCCCGGATACAAAAAGCAATATGAGGGTAAGATCATTGAGGCCAACAAGCATCCGCTCATGGAAGAGACTTACAAGCGGTATTTCAACTACTGGAAGGATATGGGTGGCGGAACATTTTGTGCCTACAGTTCGATGACTTCATATGGAGCCATGTGTTTTGGCATTTTTTGGGAAGACGGGCAGAAGCCCGAAGATTCCCCAAAATATAAAGGGGCGAAAGCCTATTTGGATTCGATTAAGTAAGTAGCAACTATCAAATAGGAAATAAGTAGATGAAACTGACACAATGGATAGCAGTGGCGGCACTATTGGCCGCAGGGTTAACCAATGTCCCGGCGCAAAACCAACCGGGCGCAGAGAAAAAACTGGTCGCTTTCGAGGAGGCCGCCAAGGCTCATCCTATAGCGGATGGGGGCACTCTTTTTATTGGCAGCTCCAGCATAGAAATTTGGGGAAAGAGGTTTGCTCCGAAAATCTCTGAGCCTGTGATTTTTCGTGGGGTCGGCGGGTCAAATTATAGGTTCCTCGTTGCCAATGCAGAGAGATTGCTGTCGGCCTGTAAGCCTCAACGGATAGTCGTATACTCAGGGGATAATGATATTGGAGAAGGGAAGGGTGGCGATAAATCGGCGGATACAGTGGTGGCATTGGCGAGAGAGTTAGTGGAAAAAATTCAAGTGCTGCATCCCGAGGCAAAGATTTATATTCTTGGAGTGAAGCCTAGCATCAAACGAGCAGCCGCCGAGCCAGTCCAAGCACGGGCTAACGAAGGGTTGAAAATGATAGCAGAAGAAAAGGCAGGAAAAGTTGTTTATGTGGACACGCGCCCATCTTTACTGGGGGCGGATGGTCAACCAGACGCCGATTTATTTGCTCCAGATGGTCTGCATCTTAATGAAAAAGGATACGCCAAGTGGAACGAGTTAATTACCCCAATTCTTGCCGAGTAACAGGATGAAAAAACCATTACACACATTACTTTTAGCACTACTGCAACTCTTTTTAGTCATGCCGCTCTATGCGGCTGGCCCACAGTCCGCGGCAGCATGGATAGCTGAGTTGGAGAAAGCGCCAGCGGATGCCGCACTGGAGGATTTGCTGCTAGGATGTTATTATCGTGTTAGCACACGCCCAGCGTTACTTCAGAAATTAACGCCCGAGCAAACAGCACAAATGCAGAAGTATGATGCGTGGGTCGAATCCGAAGGTAATGCTTTGGCAGACCAGTGGGCGAGCGGGCCAGTGTTGGCAGGAGACAAAGCCTCCTATTTGGGTCTTGCGCAGGCGACTTATTATTATCGGGCGTGGAATAAACAAGGGGGAGGGGGTGGCCCAAGAAAGAGCGAGGGAGCGCCAGAAGACGAGCGTGTAAAGAAGGATATGCAGGCCGGTGCGGCAGCCATGAAAAAAGGATTTCTGGGTGAACCGCTGAGTCAAGAAGACCTAGATGTTCTGAGCAGTTACCGGGTTCTTTCAGCTATGAAATTAACAGATTTCAAGGTGATGCCATTCGAATATGGGGTAACGGCCAAAGGGCACAAAGGGAACCAGGAAGGTGAGATTGCGCCCGACTTTGGTGTGCTGCCATTCGAAGCTATTGCAAAACTATCATCTTATACTGACGAACTGCGGCAGGATGTAACCACATTTCTCAAACCCCAAGGAGTCATCAAATTCTTGCAGATTTTTGATGGATATGAAAGGGTAGCAGGCGGCAATCTATGCCAACCCAAGAAGGAGCAGTATCCCGAAGGGGTGAAAGAGGAGGAGGTTATCCGTTTATCAGGGTTGCGAGGCAAGCCGGTGGTTTTTGTTCTCGCCTTTGCCCCCGATGTGTTTCTGAAAGTGATAGCATCGCCACTGGAGTCCCTCCAGTATTTCTATGGGGAAAAAGCCCATATTATTCATATTAATGAATGCTATCATGATAGTTATGCCACAGGACCTGTCTATGCAGGGTCAGAGGGTGGCAACGAGGCGGTGAAGGTGGTGCACCCGCAAACTTGGGAACAGAAAGCGCGCATGAGCAGGGCTGTGGCACTTACTTTCCCCAGCATTACCTATGCTCTTGCGATAGATTCTCCCACCCAAACCACACGCAATGCCTATTGTTCGGAAGGTGGTGCCGGGCAATGCGTCATTGTGGATAAGGATGGTAAGATTGTTTATGATCCTGGCTTGGGGTGGATGTATTGGACCAAGGGGCCGCATAGCGACAATATCATGTGGCTCAACGAAACAGAAATTGCGCTTCGTCATGCTTTGGGTTTACCAGCTGCTGCCATGCCTGCCACCCGTTCTAAAACCGTCGGCGGTGACCGACCTTCCAAGAGGGCGGCCTTTGAAAAACGGGAGGCCAAACCTTATGGTTACGGAGCACCTAATAACTATAATATCTGGCTGACGGGTAAGATCGAGAAAGTTGTGCCAGGAGTGATGACAGTTATGCCTGTTCTTCCACCCGAAGATAAAATGAAGGGGTGGAGCATCAAGAAAAGTGCGCAGGGGCTCAAGTTAGGAAAAGCTGCGGAGCGTAACTTTGCCGCGCTCGAGAAATGGAGAGCCGCCGCTGCGGCCAATACCCCTTATCTTTTCAAAATCGAGGACGATGTCGAACTATTCGTCAATGGCGAAGAAGTAGAAGCTGATGCCTTTAAACCCGGAGATGCCGTGGCCGTTTGGTATGACATTGCCCAAGATGCGACGAAAGGGGTCAAGCCAATCCATGTAAGGACGAGCCGACTATAGCTCAATCACAACAATTCTTCAGATATCAATTAAATCGTTCAACTACCATAATAAATCGGCTCATGATGGCTGCCCGCCTCCATACTTGGCACAGACTCGCGCAGCTTATGTTTGTTTCTAGAAACTGTTTTTTCAGATGTTTGTAGAGTGAGCAGCAGCACTATCCAGATCATTGCTAAGGTGAACAATTCGTCGGGAAAAAATGAATAGGTTCTCAAGGTATGAGTTATCGGTTGGCTTCGGCTTTACTGCGGGATTGTCATTCCATGAACTTTGTGTTAGGGGAGTTGCCCAAGTCTATTGTAGAACAACTTTAAATAGTGTGAAAATACCATGAACCACCGCCCAAATATAGTGCTGATCACCACCGATCAACAGCGTTTCGATGCCATCCATGCTGCGGGTAACACCTCGATTTTTACCCCGCATCTCAACTGGCTATGTGACACTGGCATCCGGTTTTCCAGAGCTTACTCAGACTGTCCGCTGTGCATGCCTGCCCGCGCCACTATCATGACCGGCTTGCCCGCTTACAGACACGGATCTGTCGGCAATGACCAGAGCGAGCCCATGCGTGCTCGTCCCACCCTGGCCTCCTACTTGACCGCGGCGGGATACGAGACAAGGGCTCAGGGAAAAATGCATTTCGAGCCCATGCGGAACAAGTTCGGGTTTGAGACCATGGAGCTGTCTCATGATTACTACCGGCAACGGCAGCAGACTCAGCCCGCCCGTTGTGGGGCTCAGCACGGACAGGGACAAAACGAGATGGAGCCTGTCTTGGGTTCGGTAAGTTCCAACGAGACTCTCACTCGCTGGGTGGTGGATCGCTCCATAGATTTCTTAGACACCCGCGATCCCGAAAGACCGTTTTTTCTTTGGTCCAGCATCAGCAAACCACATCCTCCATTTGACCCGTCCCCCGAGTTTTGGGAGATCTATCGCGACATGCCGATGCCGGAGGTGGTGAAGGGTGATTGGTCTCAAGATTTCGATATGATACCTGTGGGGTTCCGCCAACCCACGGCTCACCTCAATAGCGCACACCGTTTTTCTCGGGAACAACTCATCCGGATACGCCGAGCTTATTACGCATGTATCACGGAGATAGACACCACGCTGGGGCGGCTGTTTACAGCGCTCAGAGAACGAGGTCTGCTCAAGAATACGCTGATTCTTTTCACCTCGGACCACGGTGAGATGCTCGGTGACCATGGGCTGGGCGGCAAATCGCTCTTTTTGGAACCCTCGGCCCATGTGCCGTTGCTGGTTAGACCTCCGGGTGAGTGGGATACAGACCCTCGCCGTGGCACCGTGGATCATCGGTTGACCTGCTTGGCCGACCTGTTGCCCACCTGCCTGAATGCAGCAGGCATTACTGCCACCCCTCCACCAGAGGCCAGCGGTATCAATCTATTGGATTCAAGCGCAGGTCGCAGTGCTGTCATTGGTCAGTGCGGCAAGACTTTTGCCGTTATAGAAGAGCGTTGGAAATACACTTGCACCACACTAGGACATGGGGAATTGCTCTTTGATGTGTTGGCTGATCCGCTCGAAAAAAATAATTTGGCAGCACGCCACCCCGAGCAGTGCAGCCGGATGCGTTCTCTACTCATTGAGGAACTGCGCGCTGCGGGTTCACCGCAAATCGCAGCGGATGGTTCACTGATACAGCACCCAGAGCCGTCATTTGAAGATATACGGCGCTGGACAGCGTGGCCGGGCTTTCACAGCAACACCAGCACGACAGACTTGTTGCACTAGCTTCTCGTTCTCGCCAGCGCCTCTCGGTTTGCTTGAAGAGCAGTCGGTCGCACAATTATGATCCTAAATTCCGCAGTTGGCCTATTAGATGAGGAGGCTTTTAGTATGAGAGTTTGGGGTATATTTGCGGCTAAAATCCAACTGCGGAGCAGTTGGAAAAACAGCCTTCAACTGCGGAATTTAGGTTGAAATATTTCTTCTAACAAAACTCAATCACTAACACGCAGTCGCACAAACAATCGCGGGTTAACAGAAGAAATGCTGACGACCACCGTTGAACCCACACTTCCTGAATTGGTCACATATGGCGTCCAACTTCCATCAACTAGTGTTTCAGAAGTTTCAATAACATAAGTGATCTCAGAGCATTCACGCCGAAAGGAGATCGAAAGCTCATTGCCGCTCAAGGAAACAATAGGTAGGATAGAGGTCTGTGCCAACATGGGATCTCCTCCCAAGGCATATTCAAGGAAGTTCGCAATACCATCACCATCTGGATCAGCACCATTAGCGGAATTTCCACTATTATCCGTTGTTCCAAAATGCGTTTGCCGCCATGTTTCCAGCGGCGTAGATGCGGCAGCAGCACTTAAAGTTACCTGTGCGGGCAAAGTAAGCTGATCTCCACTAAAACAAAGCCGTGCGGAGGATAGCCTCCCTGCTGCTCCCGATGCCGCAGCGATCTGCACGGTCTGCCATTGGTCCCAGTTGCTCGTAGTAAAGGTAAACTCCGTGGTTCCAACGATAGAAAAATCGCTGTTGTTTGCAGATGCGGAACCGAGTTTGACAATTTCTGCGGCAACCGATTTCAGATAATCCGTTTCCTCTTGGGTCAAACCGAGAGGAACATAGGTGTTGGTTACGAGATCCCGTTCGTAAAGTTTCATAAAAAACACGGCGGCAGTTAGATATTTCCCAGCCGCGTTCTGGTGTGAGGTATCGGGCAAGGCATGGAGCGTGAGGTTTGCATAACCGCTTTGCGTGTAGGCTCGCTCAAAGGCATTGCCGGCGGGGATGACGGTCCCGGCGGATAAAGAGTCGTTTGCGGCAGCAAAGTAATTATCCCGTAGCTCCTTCTGCATCTTTTCCACCGTGTAAGATAAGGTGATTTTCGCGTCGTCAGGATAGTTCGCTGGCGTGAGATAATACATGATTTTGCAGTTTGGATTATCATTCACCGTATTCGTCATTTCTTGCCCGACAAAGGCAGTCATATCTTTTGCTGCTTGCCGGAAATCTGAAATAGACCCGTAGATTGTGGGGCCGTAACTCAAATCTTGAAAAACGATAAAGTCCCAAACTTCGGCATCAAGAATGGCATCGAGGCTTCCTGATGTGTAGTAAGCGCTTAGGCGGTTGTCGTAATGCTGTTTCAATGACTTCCCGCCATTCATGGCATTACCAATGATAAGACTCAAGCTAGGATCGGCTCCGACGATAGCTTGGAATTCCGGATAAAACCCTTGTGAATAGCTGTTGCCGACTAAGACGACTTTAACCGTAGTGCGGGGTTGTGGCACCGCTGCAAGAGAAACGGTAACTGTTGTATCCTCTGTGGGTTGTGCTAAGAGCTTGAAACGGAGACTCCCGGTGGAACCGTCGGAAATACTGGCGGTATTCGTTTCTGGAGCAACTTGAAGAACATCGTTATTTTGCACAGTTACCGAGATACCGCTGTCGCTGACTGCATCGTAAACAGTATCGGAAAGCGCATCGTTGACGCTGAGGGTAACATTGGCAATCCGGTTGTCTAAAAGCGTATTGTTGACTGCTGCAATGGTTGCGCTTTGGGGGACATGCCAGTTTGCACTAGTAAAAGTCATCTGGAGCGGACTAACGGTCGCAACGGTGGTGGCATCGCTAGTTAAGTCAATCACGACATCGGTGGCAGGCGCAGAGATCAAGGAGACATCGACTGCGCCGCTACCGCCATTTTCCATCAGATTCATCGCGGACGAAGACAGCAGCAATCCCGGAGCATTTGGATCGTAAGGGGTCACGGCGGGCAGACTGTCGCCCATGCGGATTTCGTCGAAAGAAACGGCATTGAGCGATGTGGTCGTCGCGTTGCAAGTGATCCCATCGTAAGTATTTCTTGTTGTGTGGGTAATCGTGATGTGGGCATCTCCCAAGGCGGCTTCGTTTGAGTAATCAGATGGGTTAACCCAAATGCTCACTGTCGTTCCCGAACCACTAAGACAATCGACTTTCATCAGCACGAGGCTGGTTCCGGGGGCAATCGTTTTGCTCCAACCCGAAAGTTCGCTTGCGGTATATCCCGTGCTTGTCTTTGCCGACCATAGGCTGGAACTCGGTGTTTGCTGTGCCCCGCAGAGTGCCGTTGTCCCACTTTTCAATCCAAAATAGCAAACCCCATCACCAGCGTTTCCGTTTTTTGTCATCAATACGCTGAACCAGTGGATATTGCCGTTGCCTCCGATCGTGGTTGTCGTGTCTCTGCGAATGGAAAGATTTGCTCCGACTTGCATCGCATAGCTTGAACGCCCAGAAGTGAGCAAGGAACCATAGGTCAAGCCGCTGGCGTTGATTCCGAATCGGTTGCTCGCTCCCCCAAGATTCGTCCATCCCCCTGACCAACCACTTCCGCCAGTGCCAAGTGAGAAAACTCCTGCACTATAATCAAACCCCTCATACGCATAGAGCGTAGAATCGTTAAAATCAATCGAAAGGCTCTGCGTAGAATTCGTCACATCTTGGGCTGTGCTATTGACAAAAGGGACATCGAGGAAGACAAGTTGCACCGTGGAAGTATCGTCCGCAGTAGCATGCGCCGTCGCATGACCAGCAAGGCTGACCTCAACCGTCGTGTCGCTCGTGCGGATGACGCTGCCTGTCAGCCCTGCCGGTAAGTTCACGAAATAGACCTTTCCGGCGGCGCGGAAGTCATCGCCATTGATGCCGGTAAATGTGTCTTCGGACAAGGTGATTGTGATGGGTGACGCGTTGTTAATGGCTCCGTCATTGCTCACGGCTTCGCTAAAAGAAGTTCCGCTATAGGTCAATGTGGTCGTCGCATAACTATACGATTGCCCCATCCAAAACAGGATGAGTGCCACGAAAGCTATCAGATTCGGCAACCTATTCCATTGGTGAATAATCATAAAATATTATTAACTGCTCGACTTTTAGAAAAATATAGAAAGCGCCACCGATGCTTTAACTCATTGCCGATGGTTCCATCGTAGACATCTTTGGAGATGGTGATTACGGTAACATGGTTTATAGCACCATCGTTACTAAGCCATTCTGGACGAAAGGTGTTGCTATAACACTCAACTGGTGTGGCTGGGAAAGGTGGATGGATAAGTAATAACTTAGTTGTAACTATGGCTGCTATACACCACTGTATTAAAAACACATTACAGCAGGCGAATAGGTTAATAAAAATCTGCTGTTCATAAATTACAGTGTTTTATTTGCGCCTCTTATCGAGATCGTCTTGGACTTCTTTCATGCGCTGAGGCGTCAGATCGTATTTCAGGATGAAAAGAAAACTGAGGATGATGGCCGTTGCCATAGCGAAGCTGTAGAGAGCACGCATCAGCGTAAATGTTTCCTGAGATTGCTGGCCGCCCAGATTACGATCGAAACCGGTGATGTTGAGTATGACGCCCATGAGCCCAATGGCACCCGCACTGGCGATCCTCATGCCAATATTGGTCACGGCCCCAAACATCGCTTCCCTGCGTTTGCCGGAGCGGAGTTCATCAATGTCCACAACATCGGCCTGCATGGCGGGGAGAATCATCCAGAATGAGGCTATGCCTACAGAATAAAAAAATGGGACGATAAAAACGAGGTAGGGGTATTGCGGGTTGAAACACCACCACTTAAGAATGGAGCCGAGGAGCATCCAGCCGAGCGTCAGCTTCAGGGCGTTGTGCTTGCCGATCTTGTCGCACAAGACTTTCGCCATCGGTATCGCGAGCATGGAAAGCACGCAGCCGAGCATGTTATTCCAGCCTGAAAACTGGGCCCCCATTTTGGTGTCTCCCCCGAAAACATAGTAAATATAAACATAGCTGCCGAACTGCTCGAACATCTGGAGACCGCCATTGAGCGTGATAGCTACTCCGAGGCACATCCAGAAATAGCGGTTGCCGCCAATGGATTGTATGGTGGCAAAAAAATTAAGAAGCGGTGCCAAGGGGTTGAGCGATTTTTTTTCTGGTTGCCGTGCAGGCAGAGAAGCGAATCTCTCACTGGTATAGAGAGCCGAAATCAACCCGGTGGTGATAGCCAGACAACCGATCACCGCACCCACCCACCTGACGCCGTGCATGGCACTGGTGAAAAGGCCGAGCTGGCAGATGTAAAAAAGCCACGGGTTGATGATGGTCAACGACTGGGAAAAATATCCACGGAGTGCCGTGATGCGGGTGCGGTCATTGTAGTCGGTGGCCACCTCTATGCCGAGCGCATAGTAACCAGAACCGAAGAGAGCACCGCCAAGATTCAAGATGAGGCTTAGCCCGAGATACCAGTAAAAATAATACTGTTCCGGCCAAACGAGAGAGAGCCCTTTTTCGGGAGACCACCCGAAAGGGAACATCCACATCGCAGCGAACGCCAACCCCATGACCACACTGCCCGCAGCTATGAGGGGGCGGCGGCGACCCCATCTGGTTCTCATGTTGTCCGATATGTGCGCCACAACCGGGTCGAGGAGGATGCCGACAAACTGAACCATCCCCATAGCCGTAGTAATCAATGCGGCATTGATTCCAAGGGTGATGTTAAAAATATTTAGCGAAAGAGAGTTGAGCGACCCCGATGCTATGCTCCCGTAAACTCCAAGACCGTAAAGGAGCGCCTGCCAGAGTGTGAGCGGTTTTTGTAATTGAGCATTTGCCATAATTTTTTCTTGTTTAAACCTCTTACAAGCGGATGATGCCCGACCGCACCATCTGCCCGTTCCACACCCAGAGCGGCGCATGGCGACACTCCGCAGGAGGACGCTGGATTCGTTCAAGGAATGGATCGGGGAGGCTCATTTTTTAGAACTCAGTCGTTTTCCGCCCCAACTTCCGCAGAGACTTTCTTGAGCCATGCCAGCCCTTCGGTGGCAAGCTGTTCGGGCGAATCTGCCAGCTTTCTCCAGATACAACAGAGCTTGGCGATCTTCTCCATATTGGGATCAAAAGACTCAATCGTCACGCAACCCTCGTAACCCACCGTCTTGAGCGCACGGAAAAAATCGTGCCACGGGATCTGCCCGCGCCCAGGTATCCCGCGCTGGTTCTCGCAGGCATGGACATAGCCCAAATCTGCACCTGTTTCCACGACGGAACCCGCAAAACTGTCTTCCTCACGGATCATGTGGAAGGTGTCCAAGTGGACTTTGACATTGGGCTGGCCCACGGCACGAATGAAACGGATGGCATCGGCTGCGGTGTTGATGAAATGCGACTCGAAGCGGTTGATGGGTTCGATGCCTAGGACGAGTGCCGGTGCCACTTGCTTGGCGTATGCGGCAACCTCGCGGTAAGATTCCACACCCCAAGCCCATTCCTCTTCCGTGCGCATCTTGCCGGTCAGATACCCCCACCCGCAATAGATGACCCCGCCGAAAACCTTGGCCCCGGCTTCTGCCGCCAAATCAATCAGCCTCTTGGAAAAATCAACCCCGGCACGGCGCACGGAGGCATCGGGCGAAATAATATTTTTATCCTCCGGCATTCCGTAACCCATGTTGATGTCCAAACCCAGATCGGCGGCGGCCTGCTTGACTTTGGATGCCGGAAACCCCTCGGGATCAAACGGGATGATCTCGACGGCATCGAATCCCATCTTTTTGAACTTCTCCAGCCGTGGCAGGTCTTTTTCCAAAAAGGTTTCGCTAAAAAGCAATGAGTGAATTCCGAATTTCATAGTGTGTTTCCTTCCGTTGTTTTATGGGTTGCCGCTGTCGTAACAGCGATGGTTTTTGATAAAAGCTGGCCGTTTTCCGAGGAGGGGCCGACCATGATAGTGAACTCTCCCGCCTCCAGCACCCGCGCCCCGTCACAGTTGTAAAAACCGAGAGAGGAAATGGGAACAGAAATACAAACCTCCTGTGTTTCGCCGGCCGCCAACGAGATTTTCGCCCAACCCTTGAGCTGTTTGAGCGGCGCCAATTCGCTCCGAACAACATCTCGAACATAGCACTGGACGATTTCGTCCCCAGCCGTTTCTCCAGTATTTTTGACCGAAACACGGACGCGGATAGATTCGTCCGCACCGTAGGTTTCTTTGTCGGTTTGCAAATCGGAATAGGCGAAGGAAGTGTAAGAAAGCCCATGCCCAAACGGGTAGCGCGGCTCCGCACACTCCGAGACAAACCGGGTGGCATGCCAGCCGGGTTTCTGGTCGTAGTGGACGGGCTGTTGGCCGAGGGAACGGGGCCAAGACTGGGTGAGCTTGCCCGAGGGATTGATTTCTCCCTTGAGCAATGCGGCCACGGCATGACCTCCCTCGCTTCCAGGATTCCATGCGCAGAGAATGGCGGAAGCGGCACCACGGATATTCTCTATGATGTGGGGTTTGCTGACGACCAAAACAAGGATGAGCGGTTTGCCCGTTTTTTGTAGTGCGGCAACGAGTGCTTCTTGATCTCCGCCCAATCGCATGTCGGAGCGATCGTTGCCCTCGCCGACCTGCGACTGCGTATCCCCGAGCACGGCCACGACCAAATCGGATTCTCCGGCGATGCGGACGGCCTCACCGATTCCGCCCTCCGGCTCATCGAGGTAGCCGACTGGCTGATGCGGAAGAAAGAAGTCAGCCACTTTGTCCGTGCCATGCATCGCATTGCATCCTTTGGCGTAAAGAATCTCACTCTGACTTCCGAATGCGGAACGGAGCCCATCCAGAATCGTCACCACCCGCTCGCGGGGTTGCACGGGGTCGGCGAATTCGCCCTGCGGTGCGCCGATGCTCCACCCTCCGAGCTGGGCAAAAAGATCATCCGCATTGGGCCCAACCACAGCGATTTTTTTCGGCAGAGTGCGCAGTGGTAAAATACCGTTGTTTTCCAGCAGGACACATGAGGCTACAACCGCCTCAAAAGCGGCCTTGCGGTGGGCGGAACAATAGACGATCTCTTCCCGCTCGGGCAACGGATAGCGCTTTTTCGGATCATCGAAAAGCCCCACCTCAAACTTGACCCGGAGCAAGTTGGCTACGGCAGCGTCCACTGTATCTGTATCTATTTCCCCCTTGCGCCAAGCCGCCAGAACGCCTTCAAAAAAGCCTTCCGTCACCATCGACATTTCCGATCCTGCCCGGATAGCTGCCGCCGATGCCTCTCCCACATTCTGGAAAACAAACTGCTCCCGCACCGCACGACCCACCGTATCCCAGTCGGTCACGACAAAACCATCGAACTTCCACTGCTCACGCAACACATCTCGCAACAGCCAGTGATGCGTGGTGCAGGGAATTCCTTCCACGGTCTGGTAGCCGGTCATAACCGTCCTGCACCCTTCGGCCAATACTCTCTCAAATACGGGCAAGTAATCGTTGAGGAGTTTTTTCCGGCTCACCTCGGAGTCGGTGGAGTCGCGCCCTCCCACCGTGTCGCCGTAACCCGCAAAATGCTTGGCGCAAGCCGCCACGGAATACAGATGCCGCAAGTCATTTCCCTGATACCCCCGACACAATGCCGCCCCAAGCTCCCCAGCCAGAAAAACATCTTCGCCAAATGTCTCCCCGAGCCGACCCCAGCGGATGTCCCGCCCAATATCGAGCTGGGGCGAAAAAACCCACTGCGGCCCCGTGACACGGACTTCTTTTGCCGTGATCCGCCCGACTCGCTCCAACATCTCCGGCGACCATGCACAGGAAAGTGCCAGTTGCGTGGGAAAAATCGTGGCTCCTTTCCAGAGCCCATGCCCGTGAATGGCATCAATGCCGAAAAGAATCGGAATCCCCAACCTCGTAGCCTCGGCACACCGCTGGATTTCTGCCAAGTGCTCGCCCATTGCATGGAGATACCCGCCGATAAAATTCTTGTGGATCAATTGCCGTGCGCATTCGGGCGACCCTGCACCCATGACCATCTGCCCGACCTTTTCCTCGGGTGTCATCGCCGCAAGCAAAGCACTAATGCGCCTTTCAATCGGCTGAGAGGAATTTTTGTAATCGTCGGGCATAAATAAAACGGCGGATTAAAGGCTGATCGTGGAGAGTTTCCAGCCGGACAAGAAAGCGACTTTGCTGAAAACACCATGGTTTTTTCCTGCGGACATGGCGAAATGGTGCGTGGGGCCTTCCATGAACCACTCCGTCATGAAGGGGGAAGGCGGCATGGAAAATTTGACCGGGGTCATCGTGTTGCCGATCTGGAGCGTTGGCCCATCGGTGGCCACACCTTGGTTGACGATCATTTTTAATTCCCCGTCGGCAGTCTGCGTAATCCCCATGCAGGTGACTTCCCCCTGGCGCACTTTGGCTTCGACAGAAACTCCGTTGCCCCACTTCCCATGGTAAAGCCCCATCCCTCGCAAAATCGGTTTTTCCGCCGCAATGCCGATATGGAAAGGCCCATCGTGCCCCATGATGATGGTCTGATCCACAAAATCCGTGGATACGATTTCGCAAAAACTTCCACCCACACCACAAATATCGCTGATTTTCATGGCGATGGCAGTTTTCATATCCCCTTCACCCGAACACGGAATCCCGCGCCCGGTCAGGAGCGAGTTGCCCAAGATAAACGATTCTTGCAGGCGCTGGTAATCGTGTCCGGCAATGCCCCGGTAGTAGTAGGTGAGCGCATCGAGATCAAATTCGCGCACGAGTTTTTCGAGTGCCACAGCCGTCCGGCACGCGCTGTTTAACTGCACCTCAGTGGGTTTCTTTGCCAAGGGATCGGAAGGGGAATCCTCGCTGATTTCAAACATCTCAAGCGTCTCTGCCATCTTGTCCCGCACCTGCTGCTCCGTGACATCCGCTTCCAGTTTGAAAAGGTCGCACATTTCGAGCACTTCGACATGGAGCCCGCTCTGCGCCTGAATCATCGTGAAGTCGCTATACATGTCGAGCATCCCGGGGTAAGTGTGTCCCAAAAATCCCATCCGCCCGTGCTGCAAAGTCCTCCCGACCGTGGCGGCATGGCACCATTCCTCCATCTCTTTCCACGCATTGATCGCATCTGGCAGATGCGCGGATACCTCGTCGGCCATGGCCATCGCGGGGGTTTGCTCCAGCCCCAGCAATCCGCTCACGATGCGGAAGGGGATGCGGCTGCGGGTATAGGCGTTGGCGAGTTCGGGAACACAGCACGCATTGCACTGCGCCAGCCACTCGCCCGTCGTCGTCCTCGCATAATCCATGCGCGGGGCGGGTTGCAAATTCAAAATCACCACGGGCTTCTTGCAGACCTGCGGAACCGGGAGATTCGAGGCACTGGTGGCATAGGTGCCCGCAAAACAAAAGAGGATGTCAACATTGCAGGAGTTAAACCACTCTCCGGCACGGTGGGCTTGGGCCTCATCATCAATCATCCCGAAATTGTGAACCTCCGCCCACCCAGAGAGCTTCTTTTCGATAAATTTACCGTAGCCCAGCAGACGCTCCAACAATCCTGGAAATTGGTTCCAGTAATGGGGATGGCCTATCGTGTAGAGGCCGATGCGGGCTTTCTTGAATGGCTTGATTTTGGGTTGGTTGAAATCAAACATACTATTTATCCTAGGTTTATTGTTGGGCTGCGCCGTGAAGGGTCATGCCAAGGTAATTGCCGAAAGATTCTCGCAACACTCCCGCCACGCGCCCTTCGGTAAATGCGACATGGTGCGGATAGTGCCTCAAAATGACATCGCGGTAGAGCGGGATCAGCCCTTGAATCCGGCACCACCCGTAAGATCCCACCGTGCCAGCCGCCTGCTTTTCAAAATCGCCGTTGACCACGAGAGCCGACCAGTCACCGCCCTCCGACTGCGCGACGCGGGTGAGCGTGGCGGGCATGGCCTTTACTTCGAGATTCAAAACGCCATGGCAGTTTTCTTCCGGTGCCGCTCCTGCCACGGGCAAAATGCTGTGCGGTGCCAAGCAAGGTTTTTGGGATGCCATGCTGGTCGGATACACGCCGCAATGCCAGAGATTGACGAGGTCATGATCGGAATGATGCAGATTGTTCCAATCGGCCAAGGCGGGGGCGTTGCCGGATGCCAGGTGCAATGCGTGCATGGAAAGGGTGCCGAGGATGTCCGCCTCGCAGGCGATGGGAATGCCACGGTCCGAAAAACGGCTCATGACGAAGCACGGGCAGATTCCCAAGTTTTGCTCGATGGAGGTCCAGCACTGGATTCCGAGCGCATCAATCCGGTTTTCCCGCGCCCAATCTCCGATGAAAATTTCGAGCTTCGCCATTTTCAGAAGTGCAGACGGCGGAGTGTTTCCCACCGTGGCGCACACACCCATCGCCTCCAACGCACGGGCCACCCGCTCATCGCTATCGGAAATACGCCCTACTCCTGCCACCGCCTCGGAGAGGTCGAGCGTTACCGTCGTGGGGCCGAGCCGCTGCAACGCTCTTTCGTCATAACGGCAAGTCCAAAACCCGTCGGGCCGCGCCCCGATCTGGCCGTAACGAGCCTGCCGAATCCCTCCCACGACTCTGCAAACGCCCATGAAATCACGGACATCTTGCAAAAATGCGGCATCGGTCGGATGCCCCACCGGCGTGGTCGCAACCGTGTATTTCACGCCCGTTTGACGCAACACATCGGCAATCGAAATCAACCCGCAAAAGGAATCGCGCCTTTTACTACCGGGAGAAAGTGTCCCCTCTTCCTGGCATGCGTAGAGAAGCACCGGCACATTCAGCCCCGCCTTTTTCAGCGTCCAAGCCACGCCTTGCTCACTGCCGAAATTAACAGCGGCCACCAAAACCCCATCCACCTTCTCACGGGCAAACAGCTCGGCACACGCTTCGGCTTCTGCCAAGCTCTCCACGCATCCGTTGGACGTCTCTTTTTCGCCAGGACAAACCCACTGCAATCCCTCGCTTTGCACGGCCAAAATCTGTGCCCGCATCTGCGCGGCCAAGCCTTTGTCAAAAAAACTGCGGCTGGCAGCGATCAGCCCGATCTTGGTGGTTGGTGTTTTCATAAGTTTTTGTGCGGATAATCTGGGGTTTCAGTTCTCTTTGAATTATTCTCTCCAAACTCTAACCACCTGCGGATACTGGGCGAACATACCGATCTCGCCCACGCGGTAGGTCTGGGCTTTCGCCTGCTCCGCAAACTCCTGCCAGCCCTGCGCGGGATGCCGCAAGATCTCCGTCACCATTCCGGCGACTTCGCTAGGTTGCAACATTTTGTCCTGTGGAATCACCCTCCCCACCGCCGCGTTCAATGGCGTATCAACCGCTCCGGGACACAGAATGTGCGTGTAATAGGCTCCCGTAGGCTTGCCTTCTTTGGCCCGAATCCTGTTTTCTAGTTTGAACTCAAAATCCAAGTGCAGGGTGAATTTGAGCTGTGCGGTCTTGGCGACTCCATAAGCCACTTCATTTTCCCCCGGCCACCCAGCCGCCTGAGAACCAATCTGCAATATATGCCCACCCGTCTGTTCCCGCATGATGCGCCACGCTTCCCTCGAACAGTAAAAAGTGCCATACGCGAGCGACTTCATCACGATCTCCCAATCCTGATCGGTCGTGTCTAGCAGGCGTTTGACCCGATACGCTCCGGCGTTGTTGATGAGGATGTCCAGCGCCCCCCACTGCTTTGCCGCTCCTGTCACCATCTGCGTGACCTGTTCCGAGTCCGATACATTGCAGGCTACGGCTACCGCCTCGCCACCTCCAGCCACGATTTCCTTCGCCACTTCCGTTGCACTCTCCAGACGCATGTCTGCGACAGTAACCCGCACACCGGCTTGCGCCAGTGCCAGACAGATGGCTTTTCCGATACCCGACCCACCGCCTGTGACGATGGCTGACTTTCCTTTTAATTCTGTGATCATATCTTTTTTCGGTCTCCTTCTTTATTGGTTGCGGGCCACTCTCAGCCCATAGTGAATGCAGATCATGTTGGGCGGATTGCAGGTGCGATAGGCCGCACGGGCATGCCAGGCATTCCAGTTAAATCCACCGCCCCTGAGCAATCGTTCCCGCCCCTCCGACGGACCCCACGGATTATTCGCCATCGCAGGCAGTTGATCAGGCGCAGCAAACCAATCCCAGCACCACTCCCACAGATTGCCCGTCATATCGTAAAGCCCAAACGCGTTGGGTTTCTTCTGCCCTACCGGATGCGTCCTCCCCTCGCTGTTGGCGTCAATCCAGCAGTAATCCACATCCATGGCATCCCCCCAATAAAATCGTGTAGATGCACCTGCCCGGCAGGCATATTCCCACTCGGCTTCCGTCGGCAATCTCCAGCCAGCCCCATCCTTTTTCACCCACTCTTCCCGGATATCCACAATCCCACGGCGGTAAACCCGCGTGTGTTCTTCATCGAGGTAATAGCAGGGCGTTTCTCCCGTCATTTCAGAAAAAGCATTGCACCAGAGCAGGCAGTCATGCCAAGTCATCCGAGCCACCGGTTCCTCCGGCATATGTGCGGGAGGGAACTCCATTCGATCCTCATGGCTCCCCATGCGGATCTGCCCGCTGACCCAACTATATCCGTGCGCCAACGCCCACTCCTCGACCTCTTTCCATTCGGCGTAAGTCACCAGATTGCGGGACATGCGGAAAGCCCGAAGGCTCACATCACGGACTGGCGAAAGCCCGGGCTCTTCACTGCCCATCCCGAAAGATGCCGCAGCCAAATCCACCATCTCAATCATCGGAATGCCACTCCGTTTTAGGGAAAAAAACGACTTTCTTGTAAAGCGTGCGATCTGGTTGCTGGAGAATATGCACGACCAAGGCCGCGATCTCCTCGCACCGGGTCAGGCAGTCGCTTTCGCCGGGATAAGGGTTGTGCGCTCCCCACAATGGGGTTTGAATCCCACCCGGACAAAGGTTGGTCACGAGCACGCCATGTTCCCTCAGTTCGTATCCGATCACATCGGCGAACCCCTGCAACCCATGCTTGGATGCGCCATAAATTGCTTGCCCAGGAATGCCGTTGATACCGGACACCGAGGAGATATTGATGATCCTGCCCCGCTTGCGTGCCACCATCGAGGGTGCCACTGCTCGCGTGCAAAACATCGGCCCCTTCAAGTTCGTGTCAATGATCTTGTCTATGTTCTCCACCGACTCTTCGTGGAAGGGTGCCGTGTGAAAGATTCCGGCGTTATTGATCAGCACATCCACGGACTTGTGCTTTTTTAGGATTTTCGCAGTAGCTGACTCCACAGAAGCATAGTCCGTAACATCTGCGGCATAGGCCGCAATCATACCCGGATTTTTTTTCACCAAATCCGCCAGCTTGTCCGCATTCCGTGCAAGGGCGCAAATCCGGTAGCCTGCACCCGCTAGCTCCAACGCCAAAACCTTCCCGAGCCCACTGCTCGCCCCCGTCAAGACCACGGTGCCTTTTTTTCTTTTAGTCGTGATTTTTGCCATAGAGTTCACTCGCTTGGGTTTTTAGCAAAAAATGCTGGGGTATCTCCCCAGGCAAGCCCGCTCAGAGAGAGCTTCTGAACTGGTATTACCAACAACTCTGAGAAAGGCTCCGAGAGATGTAGGCTATTTTGCATCCAATCAAGCTACCATATTGCAGGTGTGCTAAGAATGTGTAAATCGCTGTTAAACATGTCATTTTCACAGTTATTACTAGGGGGTAAAATTGTCATGCCTGCTCTAGACACGATGTCCCCTGACTGGGTTTATCCCAGATTTTGCAATAGAGCGCGATGGGTGCAGATGCGAGGCGCAGGCTCGCCTGTTCTTATGGGGTGCCGCTGTAGTAATCTACTGCAAACCCTGAGCAACCAAGCAGAGGCGCCATCATAAACAGCCGAGGCTGCCGCCTATCCGATAGGATTGAAAACTTTGCTCGTTTTGCCGCTAGATTTCGTTCACCACTTTGGTGATCTGGATTTCAGCTCGTTTTCTCCTCAACCACCTAATAAAGCAGACTTTCCTTAGTTCCCCATGTTTTCAATTGCATAATCTGGGTTCAACCACTGATTTACACTGAGGGACACTGATGAGACAAGTAGCCCACTATTCTCATTGTGCCGTGGCGAGCGTGGCGGGAACTATCGCAGATCAAAATATCTCCCGC